>NZ_JAVKGQ010000001.1:238475-434044 GCF_031432255.1 Agromyces aerolatus
CAGGCGCACTCGGCGCGTCTGCACCCGGACCCGACGGAGCATCCGTGCTCGGCGAACTCGGCGCACTCGGCGCGTCTGCACCAGGCGCACTCGGCGCGTCTGCACCCGGACCCGACGGAGCATCCGTGCTCGGCGAGCTCGGCGCACTCGGCGCCTCAGCACTCGGCGAGCTCGGCGCACTCGGCGCATCCCCACCCGGGGACGACGGGACCTCGACCGACGGAGCCGACGGAGCCGACGGCGCGTCCGTGCCCGACGGGATCTCGGGCGCGCTCGGTGCGTCACCCGGGGCGTCGAGCGTGACCGCGCTGCTGTCGGGGCTCGACGGGAGGTCGACCGACCCGCCGCCGTCGCCTGCCGACGATCCGCCGGCGTCGCCCGCTCCCGGCGTGGGGGCGTCGTTGGACACGTCGACCGCGCCGCCGCCGCCGGACTGGCTGGATCCGCCGCCGCCCGCACCCGGCGTCGGTGCGTCGTTGGCGACGGTGACGCCCGAGCCCGGGCCGGCGCCGTTGGCCGCGTTCGCGCCCGTGCCCGATGCGCCGGGAATGCCGCTCACGTCGGGCCGCGCTCCGGACCCGCCGGGGCCGCCGGCGCCACCGGGACCGCCCGCGCCCGACGGGCTGCCCGCACCGCCGCCGGGGCGTCCGGCGAGTGCACCGCCGAGCAGCGCCCCCGCGGCCATCGAGCTCAGCGGACTGAACGGCGTGCCGTTGAGCGACGACTCGGCGAAGCCGCTCGCGAGGCCGTCGACGGCCCCGCTGCCGGTCTCGACGCCGATGTGCGTGACCCGGCGGATCACATTGTTGCTCGCGCCGTTGGTGAGCAGTCGCCCGCCCGCACCCGACGCGACGCCCCCCGCGCCACCGCCGATGGCCGACGACAGGGCCGCGTTCAGCACGTTCTGCGGCTGGTAGCTCGGGTCGAGCGCGCCGCGGACCGTGTTGAACGAGACGGTCGTGATGCCGCTCGCGAGGCCCGCCGAGAGCGCCTCGCGGGCGACCCGGATGCCGCCGCGGATCGCGACGCGCGCCGCGCGCAGCGCCATCATGATCAGCGTGCGGAGCTTGCGGCAGAGCGCCGCGATCTTGAGCGCCCAGCGCGTGACCGTGAGCATGATCTTCGCCGCCATCGCGGCCGCGCCCGCGCCGAACGTCACCGCACCGAGCAGCGCACCGATGCCGATCTCGAGTGCGATCTCGACGGCCATCTGGGCGACGAACCAGCCGATCTCCTCCCAGGCCTTGTCGACGGCCTCGCGCATGCCGGTCGCGAAGCCCGCCATCGAGCCCGCGCTCTCGGAGACCCGGCCGAGCGACGTGCTGAGCGAGGTCTGGCAGGAGAGCATCTTGCCCTGCTGCGGCAGCGTCATCGCGGAGACGTTGGTGAACGCGGAGTCTATGCGGCCCTGCGCACGGCTCAACGCGCCGGACAGCTCGTTCCACGCCGACTCGGCTGAGGAGAGCTTGCCGCGGTCGGCCGACGGGAGCATGACGCCGAGCGTGGCGAGCGCATCCTTGAGGAAGTTGCCGAACTCCCCCAGCGGCCCCTCGGGCCCGGCGCCCAGCGAGCTCGGCACCGAGGCGCTCGGCGCGACGATCTTGGGATCCTCCTCGGGGATGGTCGAGGACGCCGCGGGCTTGAACGCGCCGACGAGCTGGGCCCCGTCGTAGGCGCGGCCCGTGTTGCCGAGCGCGGCGTCGACGATCCGCAGCGAGTTGGCGACGCCGAGTGCGGCCTTCAGCACGTCGACCGCGTAGGTGTCGTAGCCCGGCTCGCCGTCCTGGCCGTTCGCGAAGACCTCGGCCGACTCGTCGTCGCCGGCCATGCCGCCGGTTCCGCCGAGCGCCGACTCGCAGGCCCGCGCGGCCTGCGAGATCGTCTGCGCGATCGAGTGCAGGGCGACGCCATCGGCGGCGAGCCGTGCGGCATCGAGCTGGACCTGCGACATGAGTCGTCTCCCGGAGGGTCGTATCGGAAAGCTGAAGTGCGGTCGCGTGACCGTGTGGGTGCTGCGGCGAGGTGCGCTACGCGCTGAGGCCGCTCTGCAGGTCGGACCACGCGGTGTCGAGCGAGTCGATCGTCTCGCTGTACGCCTGGTGGGCGCCCTCGACCTGGTCCTGCAGGGCCTCGGCGGCCTGCGTCATCGCCTCGGCCCCGAGCTGCCACTTCTCGAACATGCTGAGGAAGTTCGCCATCGCGGGCCCCTGCCATTCGGCGGGGAGCATGTAGGCGAAGCCGCTCGCGCCCTGCTTGAGGGCCGAGCAGTACGTGACCAGCTCGCCCAGCATGTCGGCGAGGGCCTTGAGGTCGGCGGTGTCAGCCTGCTGCTCGGCCATCTCAGACCTCCCTGCTGATCACGGCCGGCTGGGCCTCGAACGTGGGCTGACCGAGCGTGGCCTGGTGGTCACCGGCCCCGCCGTCACCGGCCCCACCGTCACCGGCCCCACCGTCACCGGCCCCGCCGTCACCGGCGGCGGTCTCGCCGGAGCCGCCGTCGGCGCTGCCCGCCTCGGCGCCGTCGGTGCCCTCGGCGTCCGCGTCGTCACCGTCGGCCGGTCCCTTCGACTGCTGCCCGGCCGACGGCCGGCCGAGCGCGCCCCCGAGGAAAGCCGCGCTGCCGCCGCCCTCCTCGTCGCGCCCGAAGAACTCGGCGATGTCGTCGGCGCGTTCCTCACCGCGGCTCACCTTCGCCCCGAGGGAGCCCGACGTCGCCTTGATCGACGCGACCGACTGCACGCGACCCGTGAACGAGCGCTGGGTGCTCGACTCGTTGGTCGTGTACGACCCGTCGGCCGCGATCAGCCCCGCCTGCAACGACGCGAGCGACTGCCGGACGAAGCCCGCGGTCGACATGAACGTCGCCCAGCCCTCGGCGAAGCTGTCGGCGTCCTCGCCGCGCCAGGTCACGTCGACCGTGCCCTTGACCTGCGCATCGACCGTCGACAGGTTCGTGTCGAACGTCGACAGCACCGTGCCGAGCAGCGCCGAGACCTCGCTCAGCGCGGCGGCGCGGACCCTGAATGAGACCACGAGCTCCCCTTCTCACCGAGGTCGGCGGCCACGCGCCGCCGACCGTGTCGACTCGGCCGGAACGTCAGCCGTTGAACGTGCCGGCGATCGCGTTCTCGCTGTCCTCGTAGGAGAGCGCGGCCTGGTTGAGCAGGTCGCTGATGCCCTGCAGCGACTCCTTCAGCTGGAGACCGGCCTGGTCCCACTGGGAGTACAGCTCGTTGAAGCTCATCGAGGCGCTGCCCTGCCAGTCGCCCGAGATGAGGCCCTCGACGAGGGACTTGAGGTTGGACAGCTGGGACTCGATCGACTGCGAGCCGCTCGAGAGCTGTCCCGCGACGCCGGCGAGGGAGTCGGATGTGACGCGGATCTCCGCCATGGTTTCCTCCAGAGATGGATGCCGATTGCCGTGGGAAGTAGGGACTTCCCTCCGGATGGCTCACACGTTACCCGCTTCCCCATCCGGAGCCGATGGGGAGAACTCCCCGTCCTGTTCTGCTAATACGTGGCCGCGCCATCTCGTGCCGTCCGCGCCGGGTATGACCGTCTGCGCCCGGTACGACCGTCCTGGGTGGCGCGAACGACACGAGCCGGCGCGATTGCGCCCGGGTTCGGGTCCGGTGGGTCCTGCGGTCAGGCGGAGCGGAGCTCGAAGCTGAGGTCGCCGAGCCAGACCGTGTCGCCGACGCCGGCTGGCACGCGCGTGCCCGCGGCCTCGAGCGGGGTGACCACGCCGCCGCGTTCGAGGCGCGAGCCGTTCGCCGACCCGGCGTCGCCGATGAGCACGACCCCGTCGGCCACCTCGAGGAAGAGGTGCACGCGCGAGACCGAGCGCGTGTCGTCTTCGACCTCGACCGCACGCACTCCCATGGCCAGCGCGGTGTCCGCGGGCTTCCGGCCGATGACCGCGGCACCCGAGACGACCACCCGCTGCCCGGTCGAGAACGCGAGCTCGACGCGTTCGAGGGGCGGTGCCGTCTGCGTCGCCACGGGCGCGGGCGCGGGCTCGCTGCGTGCAGCCTGCTGCCAGGGCAGCGTGCGCGGCAGCGGGACGGGCTCGACCGAGGCCGGGCGTGCCGCTGCCGGGGCATCCGTTCGCGGCGCCGCCGCCTGCTCGCGCGGGCGCGCGAACTGCGCGGGCACGGGAGGTCGGAGCGGCTGCTGAGGGATCAGCTGGCCGCACTCGACGCAGTACATGCTGTTCGGCTGCAGCGTGGCGTCGCAGTAGGCGCAACGGGCAGATGCCACAGGGAGGTCCCTTCGGTTGTCATACGGCGCCGGGCGCTGGGCAGGGCGCCGGGCACGAGCGCGGGGCGCCGGGCCAGTCTAGTTCCGGAACCGGACGATGCTCGCCCGGGTTGCCGAGCGAGTCACTGCCGGATGTCGGGCACCCGCACCGGCAGCCAGCCCGACGACGTGGTGAGCACGGCGGAGCCCGGCGTGCCCCGCCCGAGCAGGAACTTCGGGATCGGCGTCCCGACCGCCTGCGTGCCCATGATCGACGACTCCGGGCGCAGCACGAGCGCGCGCCGCGCGCGCTTCGCCTCGACGACCGGCCCGCCGAAGAGCGTGGACAACGACTCCGAATCGGCCGACACGATGAACGCCGCACGATGCTTCACACCCGTGAGCGCGTGCTCGATGGGCGCGTTCTTGAACACCTCGGCGTCGTCGACCACGACCGTGACGAACTCGCCGGCGCCGTCGAGCACCTGCTCGAGGTCCGGCGGGGCGATGTCGCCCGCGGTGATCACGGGGATCCCGTGCCCGGCCGCGACCTCGGTCAGGATCGACTCGCGCGGCGAGACGACGACGAGCGGCGTCTTCCGCCACGCCAGCTGGTGCACGATCGCCGCGAGCGCCGACGAACGACCCGACTTGCGGCCGCCCGTCACCACGAAGCCGCCGTCCGCGGGCCAGTCGATCGTGAACCGCGAGAGCAGGTCGCCGCCCACCGCGACCACGGGCCCCTCGGGTGCTCCGGCCTCGCCCAGCGGCAGCTCGTACGACGCCGTGAGCGCGAAGTGCCCGGGCAGCGGGTCGACCCGGAACGGCCGCGGCAGCTCATCGAGCTGTGCGAACTGGTCGAAGTGGTCGCGCACCTGCTCGACGATCCGCCTGAGGGCCGCGGTCTGCGCCTCGCCGCTCGTGTCGCGCACGAGCACCGCGAGCTGCGCCTCGGTGCCCGCCGCACCGAACAGCACGCGCCCAGGGGGCAGGTCGGTCGGCACGTCCTTCGCGAGGATGCCGGCCGTGCGGTAGTCCGACAGGTCGCGCAGCGGCAGCACGTACTGCTCGTCCATGAATGACGTGATCTTGTCGCCCGAGATGCCGCGATCGCCCGTGAGCAGCACGCGCACGCCCACGGCGGGCCCCTCACGCAGCACGCGCATGAACTGGTCGCGGAACGTCACGAGCTGGTCGGCGTTCATGGTCGAGAGCATGCGCTCCCAGCCGTCGACCGTGACGACCGCGTACGGCAGGCGATCGGCCTCGGCGACCTGCGCGCGCTGCTCGGAGATGTGCCCGACCCCCGCGGCCGAGAGCACCGCCTGCCGCCGGCCGAGCTCCTCGAGCAGGCGCTGCACGAGCCGCGGCAGCCGGTCGGCGTCGAGCTGCGTGACCACCGCACCCGTGTGCGGCGCGTCGACGAGCGGGAGCAGCGCGCCGTTGCCGAAGTCGAGCACGTAGAGGTGCAGGTCGGCCGGCGAGTACACCTGGACCAGCTGCGCGAGCGTCGTGCGGAGCGCGGTCGTCCGGCCCGACATCGACCCGCCGATGAAGAGCAGGTGCGAACCGCTGCGCACGTCCCAGGTGAGGCTGCGCTGCGACTGCTCGCCCGGGACGTCCTCGAGCCCCAGCACGATCGCCTGATCGGGCACCTGCTGATCCTGGAAGCGCTCGAGCGGCAGCACCGTCGGCAGCGGCAGCAGCCACGGCGAGGGGTTCTTCTGGATGCCGAGCTGCTGCGTCGCGGCCGTGATCAGGTTGACGAGCGCGCGCAGGTCGGTGTCGTCGTGGTCGGTGTGCTGCGACGACGACGACGCGACCTTCGGGTACTGCACCGGGTAGCCGAGGCCCTCCCAGGTGAGCTCGGCCTTCCTCGGCAGGACGCGTACCGCGCGCTGGATGCCGGGCCGCACCCCCGCGACGCGTGCCGTCTGGAACGCGACCGGCGCCGCCGAGGGCCCCGTCCGCACGTACCCGCGACCGGGGGTCGAGGGGCTGATCAGCGCGGCCTCGCCCGACCCGAGGATGTCGGACGAGTCCGACCGGTCGGTGACGCGCAGCGCGACCCGCAGGTTGATGTTCGACTGCATCTCGGGCGTCACCACGCCCGCCGGCCGCTGGGTCGCGAGCACGAGGTTCACGCCCAGCGAGCGCCCGACGCGCGCGATGCGCACGAGCCCGTCGATGAACTCGGGCAGCTCGGTGCGCAGCTCGGCGAACTCGTCGATCACGATCATGAGCCGGGCGAGCCCGCGGCGGGCCGCGGTGTCGGCGTCCTTCGCCCACGCCGAGTCCACGTCCTTGGCGTTCATGTCGCGGAGCACCCGCTCACGCCGCTTCAGCTCGGCGTCGAGCGAGGCCAGCGCGCGCTCGGTCTCGCGCGCGTCGAGGTTCGTGACCATGCCGACCGTGTGCGGCAGCCGCTCGCAGTCGGCGAACGCCGAGCCGCCCTTGTAGTCGACGAGCACGAAGTTCAGCGCGTCGGGCCGGTTCGCCATCGCGAGGCTGATCACGAGCGCCTGCAGGAACTCGGACTTGCCCGAACCGGTCGTGCCGGCGACGAGCGCGTGGGGGCCGTCGCGGCTGATGTCGATCGCGAACTCGCCCTCGCCGGTCGCCCCGACGATGACGAACGTGTTGCGCGGATGGGTCGACCACCGCCGCACGATGGGCTCGGGGTCGTCGAGGTCGAGCTTCATGAGGTCGGCGTAGCGCACCGCGGTCGGGAGCATCGCGTCGTCGCCGACGCCGCTGACGTGCCGGATCGAGCAGAGGCTCCGCGCGATCTCCTCGCAGCGCGGCACCGACATGCCGTCGAGGAGGACGACGGGGTAGTAGTCCGTCCCGGTCTCGACACGCGCGACGGCGGGGTCGGCCGGGTCGATGACGACCACGCTCTTGGCCTCCTCGGGCAGGCGCGAGCGATCGCGGTCGAGCGCGACGAGGTGGATGCCGTGCGCCGCGCCGTGTTCGAGCAGCGGCACCATGCCGGGCAGCATCCGGTACTCGCGCGCGCCGTCGACGACGACGAGGATGTCGCTCGGCGGCTCCGCACCGCGGTGGCCCGCGACGCGCATGCGGTGCTCGAGCATGACGCCGAGCTCGCGCAGGCGCTCGCGCCGCGTGTCGTCGGAGTTGCCGATCGTCGCGGGCGTGCCGGCGATGGCCTGCGCGTGCGGCAGCCACGCCGTCCAGCCCCAGTCGGCCTCGGCGTCGTCGGGGCAGATCACCACGAGTTCGGCGTCGCGCGGCGAGCGCAGCGTCGCGAAGCCCGCGACGAGGCTCCGCGCGACGCTCCGGGCCGCGTCGGCCGGCCCGGCGATGCCGAGTGCGCCCGCGCGCAGGTCGGGTGCGACCGGGACCGGCGAGACGCCGACCCGCCGCGCCGACGTGCGGTCCTTGCCGCCGCCCTCGAAGCGGACGTCGAGCGAGACCTCGGCGACGCCGACCCGCACGGTCATGGCGTCCGCGTCGGTCCGGCGCCGCTCCCAGAGACGGCTGAGCGGACGCGTCGCGATGTCGGCGATCACCACGGGGTCGGGCAGCCGGAACCAGGTCTCGAGCCGCTGCAGCTTCGCGAGCTCGGCGATGCGCCGCCCCGCGGCGTGCACGTCGTCGATCCATTCCTGCTCGGTCTTCACGCCCTTCTTCTTGGCGAGGCGGCGGTTCGTGAGGAACGAGCCGATCACCATGATCGGGCTCGCCGCGGCCATGAGCAGCATGATCGCGCGGCCGAAGACCACGGCCATCGTCACGCCGAGCACGACCGGGATGATCGCGGAGAGCCACGGCATGGGCGATTCGTCGGGGTCCTGCGGCTTGTCGCCGGGCAGCGCGACGACCGGCTGCTCGGCCGCGGGCCGGATGCGCGACGGGCGGTTGAAGCCCCGGTCGCCGAGCGCGTCGGGGGTGAGGTCGGCGTCGGCCATGGGTGCGATGCCGAGCCGGATCACGCTCGACCCGAGTTGCACGAGGTCGGCGGGCACGATCGTCGCCGAGCCCGTGACGAGCTCGCCGTTGACCCAGACCTCGCCGCCCTCCTGCGGGACGATCGTCGCGGTGAGCGGGGCCGGGCGGCCGTCGGCCGCGGCGTCCGCGACGGTCACGGTCGCGTGGACGGGCGCGAGTGCCGGGTCGGCGATGCTGAGCGAGGCGGATGCTCCGCTGCCGATGCCGACCGCGACACCGCGCGCGATGGGCAGCACCTCGCCAGAGAACGGTCCGCCGACCAGCTCGAGCCGCAGGGTGCCCGGCGCGAGGTCGGCCGTCGGGCGTGGCGGCACGCTCACCCCGGACCGCAGCTCGCTCTCGGCCAGCGGCGCCTCGGGCGGTGCGGCGTCGAGCGACTCGGCGGGCACGCCGAGCGCGTCGGCCACCTCGCCGACGGTCGTCGCCTCGTCGGTGTCGAGCAGCCACGAGCCCGGGGCTCCCCCCGCGTGGTCGTCGAGCGTCAGCCGAAGGCTCATCGGTCCTGCCTCTCCTGGAACGTCATCGGGCCCCCACACGGTCGAGCGTCGCGATCAGTGGACGGAGGATCCCGGATGCCTCGTGGTGGTCGACGGGCGCCGGCGGCACGATCCACGTGGCCACGCCGTCGGTCTGGTCCGGCGGCGCGATCGGGACCGGTCCGGAGGCCGGGCGTCCGGGGCGGGCGGAGCCCTCGGCGGGCTCGCCCTCGGTCTCCGCGAGGTCCTCGGGCACGAGCGTCACCGAGGCGGTCGCCTGTTCGCCGCCCGCGGCGAACTGCACGGAGAACTGGTCGACGCGTCCCGGCACCGCCGTGTAGACGGCCTCGTCGCCATCGCACGCGACCCGGCCGTGCATCGCGGGGCCGCATCCGACCAGCACGACGTCGTCGCCCGCGACCGATACGGCCAGCGTCGAGAGATCGACCGAGGCCGTGCCGTCGGCGCCGACCGGCGCGATCAGGTCGAAGGTCACGAGCGGCTCGGCGGCCGGCCGGTACACGGCCGCGTGCACGGTCGCCCCGGCCGACCAGGTGCCGAAGTCGTCCGCGAAGCGGACGCCGACCTCGGCCGGACCGGTGTACCCGGCCGCCGCGCGGAAGACGAGATGCGTCGGGGTGGCCCAGACCGAGCCGGCCTCGGCCGGCTTCACGGCGATCGCCTCGAGACGGCCGCCATCGGCGCAGACCGCGCATTCGACGCCGAGCTCCGAGACCGGCAGCCGCAATAGGCTTCCGGCGGCCACCGGCCAGGTCGTCGCCGCCGGACGGGCCGTCGGGACCTCCGGACCCGCGAGCCGCACCCGGTAGCCGACCGTGGTCGAGACGGCGTCGTTCGTGAGCGCGACCTCGAGCACGACGGTGCCGGCCTCAGGGTCGTAGGCGCCGGCCGCGAGTGTGATGCGCGTCGGATCGCAGCCCCTCACGAGCGGGCTGGCCGCGGCGACGGCCGCGCAGTCCGCGATCCGCCACGGCGGCGCCGGCTCGATCGAGGTCTCGCCGAGGTAGGGGATCTCGACGTCGGCGGGGCTTGCGGGCTGCGGGATCGGCTCAGCCGACGCCGACCAGGCCGCCGACACGATCAGCGCGGCGAGCAGCACGAACGCACCGAACGCGATCGTCGCCGCGCGTCGGACCAGTCGTGCCACGTACCCACCTCGTCACCCGACCCACCCCGGGCCTCCGATATAGCATGGTACGCGGTCGATCTACCCGGCCGAGTGGGGTGCCAGCCCGTGGGTGCGAGAGGGGGCGTGCGATGACCGATCGCGTCGCGCCGTCCACCGTGCCGCCGGCGGCGCCTGCCCCCGCGACATCCGCCCCGCCCGCCGGCGTGCGCGCCGTCGTCGGCCGCGCAGCCGGCCAGCCCGAGCTCGGCACGCACGGCGGCTCCCGGAGCCTCGGCGCCGCGTCGTCCGTCCTGCCCGAGCTCGCCGAGGTCCCGCAGCGCGAACGCCCCTGGTGGAGACATCCGGCCTTCCTCGTCTCCATGATCACGACCGTGCTCGCCCTGCTCGGCGCACTCGCCTGGTGGATCGTGTCGATCGTGACCGACGACTCGGTGCGTGTCGACGGACTCTCGCTCACGATCGAGCGCGGCAACGCGCACCTCGACTGGGGCGGCCCCGATGCCGCGTACGCGCTGTACGCCGTGGACGCCGACGGCTCGGCGACCGACCTGACCCAGCTGGTGCGCGGAACCGAGGCCTGGGTGCCGAGCGCGACGGGGCTCTACGACGACGCCACGTGCTTCGTCGTGCGTCCCGCGTCGGTCGATGCCGAGGTGACGCTCGACGCGGCCTCGCTCGAGGGCCAGCGCGGCGGGGGCGTCTGCGTCGCCGACGCGGCCACCCCATGACCCGCGCTCCTCGCACGACCTCGCCGGCACGGGTTTCTCGCGCGTCGGCGATCGAACGGGCGCGGATGGCGGGTCCCGCTCGCTCGCACCCGCCATCCGCGACCGTTCGACGCGTGCGCGGTGGGCTCGGGCTCCGGATCGGGATTGCGATGCTCGGACTGGTCAGCGTCGGCGCGCTCACGGGCTGCGCGAGCGCGGTGCCGGCGCCCACCGCGCCGCCCGGCGTCGACCTCGAGAGCTTCGACGGCGTCGACGGCAACGGGCTGTGGCTGCTTCCGGGGGCCGAGGCCCGGACCGAGATCCTCGACGCGATGCGCGCCGGCGGACCCGTGAAGGTCACCGGGTCGTTCACGGAGCTCGTCCAGCCCGACCCCGAGAGCGATCCGGTGCGCGGGCGCACCATCACGGTCGACTTCCACGGCCGCGCCGACGCGTTCACGGCGAACGTCGTCGCCGGCGATCAGCAGCTGCACGTCGTGCTCGACGACGGCACGACCCACGTGCGCGGCAACGCCGCGTACGCGGAATCGATCGCCGCGCCCGACCTCGCCGACCGCGTCACCTGCACCGTGGGCTCGGACCCGACGCTCGAACGCTGGTCGCCGCTGTTCTCACCCGCCGCCCTGGTCGAGGACGTGCTCGCCCACGTCGAGCTCGGGGTCGCCCCGCCGGCCGGCGACGGCGAGACGCTCGAGGTCGTGGTCGGCACCGAGGGATCGCCGTTCGGCGTGCTCACCGTCGAGCGCTACGGCGCACCCCTGCCGCGCGGGTTCACGGCGGCGGATGCCTCGGGCGACGCCACGTTCGCCTTCGCCGAGTGGGGCGTGGCCCCCGACCTCGCCGCGGCCGCCGCCGCACTCCCCTGCCCCTAGCCGCCCCCGCTCCCCGCCGGTCGAGTAGCGCGCGAGGAACGAGCACGCGCCTCCCCGCTGGTCGAGTAGCGCGCGAGGGACGAGCACGCGTATCGAGACCCGGGCGACCCGGTCTCGAGACCGGCTCACCGGGTCTCGATACGCTCGCTGGCGCTCGCTACTCGACCAGCCCGCGGGTCGGCTCAGCGGGCGACGGGGCGCGGGCCCGCGGCGAGCTCGCGGTCGTAGGCCTCCATGGCGAGGCGGTTGCGTTCGGCGACGCCGCGGCCGCGCTTCGCGATCCAGCCGCCGAGCCAGATCGGCACCTCGCGCGCGATGACGCCCGCGGCGATCGCGAGCGGGTCGAGCCAGCGGCTGTTGACGAAGTCGATGGCCTGCTGCTGGGTGAGCTCCCACGCGTTCACGGTGAGCAGCGCGGCCCCGATGTACGAGAAGTACACGAGCGCGCCCACGAGCAGGCCGAACACCGCGTACATCCACCACGGGCCGCGGTTGATGATCACCACGAGCAGCGCGAACCCGACGAACGTCGCGATGATCGGGACCCAGAAGATCGGACGCGTGAGGAACTGCAGGAACAGGTCGGTCGCGTCGCCGCCCGCCTGGCCGAGGAACAGCACGTACGCCACCGCGGCGTAGAGCGCGGCGAACACCGCGGTGCCGATCAGCGCGACCAGCACCCCGAATCCTCGGTTGCTCTTCGTCTTGGGCGGGGTCGGTGCCTGCACGTACACGGTCTGCGGCGTGTGCGGCTCACCCGCGAGCGTCGCGGCGCCGGCCACGGCCGCGCCGGCGGCCGGCGGCACGTACGTCTCGCGGCGGACCGAGTCGGCGGCGACGGGATCGGGCGTCTCGTCACGTGCCGCGTCGGATGCCACGGGCACGGCGTTCGCCCGCTGCACGGCGGCGTCGAGTCGCGACTGCGTGTCGCGGGGTTCGTCTTCGACCGGTGCACCCGGGTCGGCCGACGCCGCGACGGTCGGGGACGCGTCCGCGGTGACCGTCTCGGCCCCGTCGTCGTCCCCGGAGTAGGGCGCACCGGGCACGTACCCGCTGCCGGACGGGTCGCGCCGCGTCTCCGCTTCCCCCGCGGCGGAGTCCGCCGCACCGGCACCCACCGGCGGCTCGACGGAGTCCGGGGCCTGGCGCGTCGGCTGGACGACGGGGTCGACGATCGCGGTGTCGCCGGGGCCGAGCGGCCCGGGCTCGGCCGGAGGCGTCGTGGTCGCGCCCTCGGGCGCGCTGAGCTGGGTGTCGGAGCGCGGTTCACCATCCGGCCGGTCGTCGGCGGGCTCGATGAGGTCCGAGTCGTACACCGCGGTGTCGCCGGCCCGTTCGGCGGCGCCGTCGGCCGGCGCTCCCCCCGAGGCATCCGTCACCGGCTCGCCCGGCGTCGAGCCCGAGGCATCCGTCACCGGCTCGCCCGGCGCGAGCGGCTCGCGGGCCGTCTCGGCCGCGGCATCCGCCGTGTCTCGCTGCTCGCCGTCTCGCCCGCCACCGGTGTTGCTCATGATCGCGCTCCTCTCGGGCGCAGCCTGCGCACCCACGATGCGCTCACTGTAGCAACGCGCGACAGCCCGTCCGGGGACCTCCCTCGGCGCTTCGCGAGCGCGTGCGCCGCACGAGTGCTTCCACGTTGGAAGTCGAAAAGTGGGTCGGAAGTCCGTCCGGCACGGCTTCCGACCCACTTTCCGACTTCCAACACAGCGCGGAACGCGAAACGGCGCCCGGAGCGGATGCTCCGGGCGCCGTCTCCTGGCTTACACGATCAGCTGTAGTTGCCGGGCGTGAAGTCGTCGCTCGAGAACGCGTCGAAGTCGACGAAGCTGAGGTCGCCCTCGTTGAACGCCGCGTCGTCGGAGAAGATGCGGTTCGGGTAACGCTCCGCCTTCGCCTCCTCCGTGGCCTCGACCGTGACGTTCCGGTACTTGTTCAGACCGGTGCCCGCGGGGATCAGCTTTCCGATGATCACGTTCTCCTTGAGGCCGACCAGCGGGTCCGACTTGCCCTCCATGGCGGCCTGCGTGAGCACGCGGGTCGTCTCCTGGAAGGACGCGGCCGACAGCCACGACTCGGTCGCGAGCGAGGCCTTGGTGATACCCATGACCTCCTGACGCGCCGAGGCGGTCTTGCGACCCTCGGTGAGCGCGGCCCGGTTGATCTCGTTGTACCGCGAACGGTCCACGAGCTCACCCGGCAGCAGGTCGGTGTCGCCGTGGTCGACGACGGTGACCTTGCGCAGCATCTGGCGCACGATGACCTCGATGTGCTTGTCGTGGATCGGCACACCCTGCGAGCGGTACACGTCCTGGACGCCGTTCACCAGGTGCTTCTGCACCTCGCGCACGCCCTTGACCCGGAGGACCTCCTTCGGGTCGATCGCGCCCACGATGATCTGCTGACCGAGGTCGACGTGCTGGCCGTCTTCCACGAGCAGCGTCGAACGCTTGAGCACGTTGTACGTGATCGGCTCGTCGCCGTTGTCGGGCGTGAGGATGACCTTGCGCTGCTTCTCGGTCTCGTCGATCGTGATGCGGCCAGCGGCCTCAGCGATCGGCGACGCACCCTTCGGGGTACGGGCCTCGAAGAGCTCCTGCACGCGGGGCAGACCCTGCGTGATGTCGTCGGCCGACGCGGAACCACCGGTGTGGAAGGTACGCATCGTCAGCTGCGTGCCGGGCTCACCGATCGACTGCGCCGCGATGATGCCGACGGCCTCACCGAGGTCGACGAGCTTGCCGGTCGCGAGCGAACGGCCGTAGCACGCCGCGCAGACGCCGACGCCCGACTCGCACGTGAGCACCGAGCGCACGCGGATCGACTCGACGCCGGCCGCGACCAGCTTGTCGATGAGCACGTCACCGACGTCGGCGCCCGCCTCGGCGACGACCTCGCCCTTGGCGTTCACCGCGTCAGCGGCGAGCGACCGGGCGAACACCGAGTTCTCGACGTTGGGGTCGCGGACGAGCTCGCCCGAGGCATCCGTCGTCGCGATCGGGAGCTCGAGGCCCTTCGACGTGCCGCAGTCGTCCTCGCGGATGATGACATCCTGCGAGACGTCGACCAGACGACGCGTGAGGTAGCCCGAGTCCGCGGTGCGGAGGGCGGTGTCGGCGAGACCCTTGCGGGCACCGTGCGTGGCGATGAAGTACTCCGCCACCGACAGCCCCTCGCGGTACGAGGAGATGATCGGGCGCGGGATGATCTCACCCTTCGGGTTGTTCACCAGGCCTCGCATGCCGGCGATGTTGCGCACCTGCAGCCAGTTACCACGGGCACCCGACGTGACCATCCGGTTGATGGTGTTCTCGGGGGCCGAGGCGAACTCCTCCTGCATGGCCTTGGCGACCTCGTCGGTGGCCTTGGTCCAGATCTGGATGAGCTCCTGACGACGCTCGAGGTCGGTCGTGAGACCCTTCTCGAACTGCGACTGCACCTTGGCGGCCTGCTTCTCGTACTTCGACACGATCTCGCGCTTCTGCGGGAGCTCGACGATGTCGGAGAGCGCGACGGTCACACCCGAGCGGGTCGCCCAGCGGAAGCCGGCGTCCTTGATGCGGTCGAGCGTCGCGGCCACCTCGGTCTTCGGGTAGCGCTCGGCGAGGTCGTTGACGATCGACGAGATCTGACCCTTGCCGGCCTGCTGGTTGAAGTACGGGTAGTCCACCGGCAGCGCCTCGTTGAAGAGCGCGCGACCGAGGGTCGTCTCCAGCAGGAACGGCTCGCCCGGCACGAAGCCCTCGGGCTCGGTGCCCTCGGCGAAGTGCAGCCCGTCGAGACGGATCTTGACCTTCGCACCGAGGTCGAGCGCGTGCGCGCCCGGACGGTTCTGGTCGAACGCGAGGATCGCCTCGGCGATCGACGAGAACGCGCGGCCCTCGCCGGCGCCGCCTTCCTTCTCGGTCGTCAGGTGGTGCAGACCGATGATCATGTCCTGGGAGGGCAGGGTCACTGGGCGGCCGTCGGACGGCTTGAGGATGTTGTTCGACGCCAGCATCAGGATGCGGGCCTCGGCCTGCGCCTCGACCGAAAGCGGCAGGTGCACCGCCATCTGGTCGCCGTCGAAGTCCGCGTTGAACGCCGCGCACACGAGCGGGTGGAGCTGGATGGCCTTGCCCTCGACGAGCTGCGGCTCGAACGCCTGGATGCCGAGACGGTGCAGCGTGGGCGCACGGTTCAGCAGCACGGGGCGCTCGCGGATGATCTCTTCCAGCACGTCCCACACCTGCGGGCGCGAACGCTCGACCATGCGCTTGGCGGCCTTGATGTTCTGCGCGTGGCTCAGGTCGATGAGGCGCTTGATGACGAACGGCTTGAACAGCTCGAGCGCCATCTGCTTCGGCAGACCGCACTGGTGCAGCTTCAGCTGCGGACCGACGACGATGACCGAACGGCCCGAGTAGTCGACGCGCTTGCCGAGCAGGTTCTGCCGGAACCGGCCCTGCTTGCCCTTCAGCATGTCGGACAGCGACTTGAGCGCACGGTTGCCGGTGCCCGTGACCGGGCGACCACGGCGGCCGTTGTCGAACAGCGCGTCGACGGCCTCCTGCAGCATCCGCTTCTCGTTGTTGACGATGATCTCGGGCGCACCGAGGTCGAGCAGACGACGAAGACGGTTGTTGCGGTTGATGACACGGCGGTACAGGTCGTTCAGGTCGGAGGTCGCGAAGCGGCCGCCGTCGAGCTGCACCATCGGACGCAGCTCCGGCGGGATCACCGGGACGACGTCGAGCACCATCGCGGCCGGCGAGTTGCCGGTCTGCAGGAACGAGTTGACCACCTTGAGGCGCTTGATGGCGCGGATCTTCTTCTGACCCTTGCCCTCGGCGATCTGCAGGTGCAGGTCTTCCGCCTCCGCGGTCAGGTCGAAGCCCTCGAGCCGCTTCTTGATGGCCTCGGCGCCCATGTAGGCCTCGAAATACATGCCGAAGCGGTCCTGCAGCTCCTGGAAGACCGAGTCCTCGGGCTTCAGGTCGCCGACCTTGAGGGTGCGGAAGTCCTCCCACACGCGCTCGAGGTGCGCGATCTGCTCGTCGGCCGACTTGCGGACGCCGGCCATCTCCTTGTCGGCCGCGGCCTCGGCACGCTTCTTCTGGTCGGACTTGGCGCCCTCGGCCTCGAGACCGGCGAGCTCCTCTTCCTTCCGTGCCATGAGCGTCGCGATGCGCGCGTCGCGCTGGTCGCCGATGGTCTTGATCTCGAGCCGGAGCTCGTTCTCGAGACCCGGCATGTCGGCGTGACGACCCTCGTCGTCGACGTCGATCACCATGTAGGCGGCGAAGTAGATGACCTTCTCGAGGTCTTTCGGCGCCATGTCGAGCAGGTAGCCGAGACGGCTCGGCACACCCTTGAAGTACCAGATGTGCGTGACCGGGGCGGCGAGCTCGATGTGGCCCATGCGCTCACGGCGCACGGAGGACTTGGTGACCTCCACGCCGCAGCGCTCGCACACGATGCCCTTGAACCGGACCCGCTTGTACTTGCCGCAGGCACACTCCCAGTCGCGGGAGGGCCCGAAGATCTGCTCGCCGAAGAGCCCGTCCTTCTCGGGCTTCAGCGTGCGGTAGTTGATCGTCTCGGGCTTCTTGACCTCACCGAAGGACCACTTGCGGATGTCCTCGGCAGTCGCCAGGCCGATACGAAGCTCGTCAAATGTCGTTGCGTCGAGCAATTTCTCTCCTTGAGAAGTTTCCTGAAGTTCTTCGTGCCTGGCTTAGATCTCGTCGATGTTCGACGACTCGAAGCGCGCGGAGATGTTGATGCCGAGCTCCTCCGCTGCGCGGAAGGCCTCGTCATCGGTGTCACGGAGCGAGACCGCGGTGCCGTCGGCCGAGAGGACCTCGACGTTCAGGCACAGGGACTGCATCTCCTTCATGAGCACCTTGAAGGACTCGGGGATGCCGGGCTCCTGGATGTTCTCGCCCTTGACGATCGCCTCGTACACCTTGACGCGGCCGAGGATGTCGTCGGACTTGATCGTGAGGAGCTCCTGGAGCGCGTAGGCCGCGCCGTATGCCTCGAGCGCCCACACCTCCATCTCACCGAAGCGCTGACCGCCGAACTGCGCCTTTCCACCGAGCGGCTGCTGGGTGATCATCGAGTACGGGCCGGTGCTGCGCGCGTGGATCTTGTCGTCCACGAGGTGGTGCAGCTTCAGGATGTACATGTAGCCGACCGAGACCGGGTACGGGAAGGGCTCGCCCGAGCGGCCGTCGAAGAGCTGCGTCTTGCCGCTCGAGTCGATGAGCCGCTCGCCGTCGCGGTTGGGGAGCGTCGAGTCGAGCAGACCCGCGATCTCCTCCTCGAGCGCACCGTCGAACACCGGGGTCGCGACCTTGGTGCCCGGGGCGGCCTCGTGCGCGGCCTCGGGGAGGCGCTTCGCCCAGGACGGCTTGCCCTCGACCTTCCAGCCCTGCTTGGCGACCCAGCCGAGGTGGGTCTCCAGCACCTGGCCGAAGTTCATGCGGCCGGGGATGCCGAGCGGGTTGAGGATGACGTCGACCGGCGTGCCGTCGGCGAGGAACGGCATGTCCTCGACCGGCAGGATCTTCGAGATGACGCCCTTGTTGCCGTGGCGGCCGGCGAGCTTGTCGCCCTCGGTGATCTTGCGCTTCTGGGCGATGTAGACGACCACGCGCTGGTTGACGCCCGAGCCGAGCTCGTCGTCGCCGTCCTGCGAGTCGAACACCTTGACGCCGATGATCGTGCCCTGCTCACCGTGCGGCACCTTGAGCGACGTGTCGCGCACCTCGCGGCTCTTCTCGTTGAAGATCGCGCGGAGCAGACGCTCTTCCGCCGACAGCTCGGTCTCGCCCTTCGGCGTGACCTTGCCGACGAGGATGTCGCCGGGGCGGACCTCGGCGCCGATGCGGATGATGCCGCGCTCGTCGAGGTCGGCCAGCAGGTCGGGGCTCACGTTCGGCAGGTCGCGCGTGATCTCTTCCTTGCCCAGCTTGGTGTCGCGGGCGTCGACCTCGTACTCCTCGATGTGGATCGAGGAGAGGACGTCGTCCTTCACCAGGTTCTGGCTGAGGATGATCGCGTCCTCGAAGTTGTGACCCTCCCAGGGCATGAATGCCACGAGCAGGTTCTTGCCGAGCGCGAGCTCGCCGTTGTCGGTCGCGGGACCGTCGGCGATGACCTCGCCGACCTCGATGCGCTCACCGGCCGAGACGACGACACGGTTGTTGTACGACGTGCCCTGGTTCGAGCGATCGAACTTGCGCAGGTAGTAGGTCTGCGTGCCGCCCTCGTCGAGCTGCACGGTCACGGCGTCGGCCGAGACCTCGGCGACGACACCCGCACGCTCCGCGGTGATCACGTCGCCCGCGTCGACCGCTGCGTAGCCCTCCATGCCCGTGCCCACGAACGGCGAGTCGCTGCGCAGCAGCGGCACGGCCTGACGCTGCATGTTCGCACCCATGAGGGCGCGGTTCGCGTCGTCGTGCTCGAGGAACGGGATGAGCGAGGTCGCGACCGACACCATCTGGCGCGGCGAGACGTCCATGTAGCCGATCTCCTCGGCCGGGAACAGGTCGACCTCGCCGCCCTTCTTGCGGGCGAGGACGCGCTCCTCCTGGAAGTGACCGTCGGCCTTCAGCGGCGCGTTGGCCTGAGCGACGATGAAGTCGTTCTCCTCCATCGCGGTGAGGTAGTCGATCCGGTCGGTGACCTTGCCGTTCTCGACGCGACGGTACGGCGTCTCGATGAAGCCGAACGAGTTGATGCGCGCGAACGACGCGAGCGAGCCGATGAGGCCGATGTTCGGGCCTTCCGGCGTCTCGATCGGGCACATGCGGCCGTAGTGCGAGGGGTGCACGTCGCGGACCTCGACGCCCGCGCGGTCACGCGAGAGACCACCGGGGCCGAGCGCCGAGAGGCGGCGCTTGTGGGTCAGGCCCGCGAGCGGGTTGTTCTGGTCCATGAACTGCGACAGCTGCGACGTGCCGAAGAACTCCTTGATCGCGGCGACGACGGGCCGCACGTTGATCAGGGTCTGCGGGGTGATCGCCTCGATGTCCTGCGTCGTCATGCGTTCGCGGACGACGCGCTCCATGCGGCTGAGGCCCGTGCGGACCTGGTTCTGGATCAGCTCGCCCACCGCGCGGATGCGACGGTTGCCGAAGTTGTCGATGTCGTCGACGTCGAGACGGATCTCGACGTTCTCACCGTTGCGGCGGCCGGGCAGCGTGGCCTTGCCCTCGTGCAGCGCGACGAGGTACTTGATCGTGGCGACGATGTCTTGCACCGTGAGCACGGAGTCCGTCAGCGGGGCCTCGAGGCCGAGCTTCTGGTTGATCTTGTACCGGCCGACCTTGGCGAGGTCGTAGCGCTTCGGGTTGAAGTAGAAGTTGTCGAGGAGCGCACGCGCGGCCTCGGCAGCAACCTGCTCGCCCGGACGGAGCTTGCGGTAGATGTCCTTGAGCGCCTCTTCCTTCGTGAGGATGTTGTCCTTCTCGAGGGTGAGGGCGATCGACTCGTAGCCGGCGAACTCCTCGAGGATCTCTTCGCTCGTGAGGCCGAGCGCCTTGAGGAACACCGTGACCGACTGCTTGCGCTTGCGGTCGATGCGGACGCCGACCTGGTCGCGCTTGTCGATCTCGAACTCGAGCCAGGCACCGCGGCTCGGGATGACGCGCGCCGAGTAGATGTCCTTGTCGGAGGTCTTGTCGGGCGTGCGCTCGAAGTAGACACCGGGCGAACGGACGAGCTGCGAGACGACGACGCGCTCGGTGCCGTTGATGACGAAGGTGCCCTTCGGGGTCATGAGCGGGAAGTCGCCCATGAAGACGGTCTGCGTCTTGATCTCACCCGTGAGGTGGTTCATGAACTCGGCGTTGACGTAGAGCGGCGCCGAGAAGGTCTTGCCCTTCTCCTTGCACTCGTCGATCGTGTACTTCGGCGGCTCGAGCTCGGGGTTCGTGAACGAGAGCTGCATGGTCTCGCCGAGGTCTTCGATCGGGGAGATCTCTTCGAAGATCTCTTCCAGGCCGGTGGCCTCGGGCAGATCGGTGCGGCCGGCCTCGACGGCCTCTTCGACGCGAGCGCGCCAGGCCTCGTTGCCGACGAGCCAGTCGAAGCTCTCGGTCTGCAGGGCCAGCAGGTCGGGTACGGTGAGGGTGTCGGTGACCTTCGCGAAGGAGAGGCGGCTCGCACCTCGTCCGTTCTTGGGGTTGGGCGTGGTTGCGTTGCGCGCAGCAGCCAAGGAAATGACCTCCGTGGCCCTTCAGGGCCGGTTCACTGTCGATGGTGGTGGAGTGGACCCCTCAGACGGGTTGCGGATGCCGGTGACCGAGGGGTTCCGAGCATCGCAATAGCCGACCGCAATATGAAGGCAGATTGGTCTGGGAGCGCAAAGGTCAACTATATGTCAAGCGACGCGCCATGTCCAGTCGGATTCTTGATTTGTTCCTGCGAGTCCGGTATAAAAGGCGCTCGCTCAGCCCAAATCCACGGATGACCCGCCAGAACCCGGCCGAATCGTGGCACCATTCCGCCATGCAGCCCTTCGAGTTCGCTCGCGATGTCTTCTCTCGTGACGGGTTCACGCTGCTCGTCGAGGGCCAGTCCCAGTCGCACATCGACCCGACCGACCCGGCCCGGCTCTTCTTCGAGTACGTGCGCAGGATCGGCAACGTCATCGACGCGTTCCGCATTCCCGGTGCGCCGATCCGCGCGCTGCACCTCGGGGGCGGCGCTGTCGCTGCCGCGGTACGTCGAGGCGACCCGGCCCGGCTCGGCGCAGGTGGTCGTCGAGCACGACGGGGCGATGCTCGACGCCGTGCTCGCCCGGGTCCCGCTCCCCCGCGACGCCGACGTCGAGCTCGTCATCGCCGACGCACGCGTGGCCGTGTCCGAGATGTCGGGCGCGCGCCACGAGACGGCGGTCCCCGGGCGCGAGCGGCCGCAGCCCGAGGCATCCGCCCGACCCTCCACCTTGCCGTTCGACCTCGTCGTCGTCGACCTCTACACGGGGCTCGAGCCGCCCGCGTTCGTGTCGAGCCCCGGGTTCGTGCGCGACGTGCTCGCGGTGGTCGCTGCCGACGGGCTCGTCATCGTGAACGTCGCCGACGCCGCTGGGCTGACGCGCCTCGGCGCGCAGGCCCGGGCATTCACACGCATCGCGCCGACGGCCGAGCTGCTCGTCGCGGGCGGATCCCCGGTGCTCGCGGGCGCCGAGGAGGGCAACGCCATCCTCGTGGTCGCGCCGGGCGGCGTGCCGGCCGACCTCGAACGGCGACTCCTCGCCGCGGGCCCGCACCCCGCGGGGGTGCTCACCGCCGACCGCCTCGACTTCGTGCTCTGGGGCGCCTGCTGACCGCCCGCCGCCCCGGCGGCACGCGTGGCCTCGCCGCCGCGGGTAGCCTTGCCGCCATGCCCGACCGCGAACCCGGATCCGACCTCGAACGCCGCCTCGGCGTCAGCGGGCACCTCGCCCGGCTCGAGGAGTCCCGCTCGGAGCGCGGCGCGTGGACGCTCTACGTCGACGACACCCCGCAGTCGCACGTCGAGCTCGAGCGGCCCGATTGGCTGGGGTTCGAGTACGTGCGCCGCATCGGCCACGCGGTCGACGTCGTCGCGCCCGAGGGCGCCCCGGTCACCGCGCTGCACCTCGGCGCGGGCGCCCTCACGCTCCCGCGCTACGTGGCCGCGACCCGGCCGGGTTCGAGGCAGCAGGTCGTCGAGCTCGAGGCCGACCTCGTCGAGCTCGTGCGCAGGCACCTGCCGCTGCCGCGCGGCGCGCAGATCCGGGTGCGCACGGGCGATGCGCGCGAGGTCCTCGCGAAGCTGCCGGCCGGACTCGACGGCGCCGTCGACGTCGCGATCGTCGACATCTTCTCGGGGGCGCGCACACCCGCGCACGTGACGAGCGCCGAGTTCTACGGACTGCTCGTGCCGCGGCTCGCGCCCGGCGGCCTCGTCGCCGTGAACGTCGCCGACGGCGCAGGGCTCGCGTTCGCGCGATCGCAGGCGGCGACCCTCGCGCACGTGTTCGCGCACGTCGCCATCGCCGCACCGCCGACCATGCTCAAGGGCCGCCGGGTCGGCAACGTCGTCATCTTCGCCTCGGCGGACCCGCTGCCGTTCGACACGATGCCGCGCCGGCTCGCCGCCGACCCGGCGCCGGCGAAGCTCGTCGAGGGCGACGAGCTGCACCGGTTCATCGCGGGCGCGCACGTCGCGACGGATGCCACGGCGGTGCCGAGCCCGCCCCCGAACCGCTCCGTCTTCCTCAGTCGCTGACCACCGCGTCTCGCTGAGACAGCACACGAACGTCCCTCGCGAACGGTCGCTGATGGCGGGTGTGCCCGACTCGGACCCACCATGAGCGCCCGTTCGATTCGCCGCGCGGCCCGGCACCCTCATTCGGACGGCCGCAGCCCCTCATCGAACGGTCGCTGATGGTGGGTGCATCCGGCTCGCACCCACCATCAGCGCCCGTTCGAGACCGCGCGCGCGTGGGCGCGCCGGTCACGCGTGCCGGAACCGCACGGCCTGGCCCGGCCGCAACTGCGCGATCCGGTCGAGCGAGGCCCTCGTCGCGATCGCGATGACGGGGTACCCGCCCGTGACCGGGCGGTCGGCGAGCAGGAGCGTCGGCAGCCCCGACGGCGGAAGCTGCATCGATCCCGGCACGGTCGGCTCGCTCACGAGCTCGCGTGAATGCCGGCGTTCGAGTGGCGTCCCGTCGAGCCGCGCGCCGATGCGGTCGGAGTTCGGCGACAACCGCCATTCGCGTTCGAACAGCGCCGCCAGGGAGGCATCCGTCACCCAGTCGGCGCGCGGCCCGGCCCGCAGCTCGACCGTCACCGCACCCGCCGGTGGCGGGTACGCCGCATCCTGATCGAGCGCGGGCACGGATGCCTCAGGCTCGGGCCCGATCGTGAGGTCGGCGCCTGCCGCGACGGGCTCCGGCCCGAGGCCCGCGAGCGTGTCGCGCGAGCGTGAGCCGAGCACGGCGGGCACGTCGAGTCCGCCGCGCACCGCGAGCAGATACCGGATGCCCCGCTCGGGAGCCCCGAGCTCGAGCACCGCGCCGTCCCGCGCGCGGGCGGCGGTGTACGGCGCAATGCGCCGGCCGTCGAGGTGCACGGGGCCCCACGCCCCGGTCACCGCGAACCAGTGCTCGCCCCGGAACACCGCACGGAACCCGCCCCCGACGAGCTCGAGGCCCGCGGCCCCGTCCGGGTTGCCGACCAGCCGGTTGCCGAGCTGCAGCGCACCGCGGTCGAGCGCACCCGACTCGGCGACCCCGAGATGGGCGAGGCCGGGCCGCCCGAGGTCCTCGACGAGCGCGAGCGCGCCCGGCCGCTCGACCTGCAGCGCGCTCATCGTCGGCCGCCCGCTGCGCATGCAATGCACACGCCCCGAGCGCGGTCTCGGCGAACGGGCGCTGGTGGCGAGTGGGGACGCCGCGCACCCACCACACGCGCCCGTTCGACGAATGAGCCGGAGCCGGCCCACCGGACCGTCCAACCCGTTTGCGAACGGTCGCTGGTGGTGGGTGCGAAGCTCGCACACCCACCACACGCGACCGTTCGGCGAGGTTGCGCGGACGAGCGGCACACGGGTGCGGGTGCGGGTGCGAGTGCGAGTGCGGGTGCGGGCGCGGACCCGAGCGCACGGACGCCGGCGCTCATCGCGGGCTCCGCGCGAAGCGCACGGTCGTCCCGGGGGCGAGGAGTGCGGGCGACACGGCGGCCGGATCCCAGAGCGTCGCGTCGGTGCGGCCGATGAGCTGCCAGCCGCCCGGGCTCTCGCGCGGGTATGCGCCGCTGAACGTGCCCGCGAGGCCGACCGCGCCCGCGGGCACGCGCGTCCTTGGGCTCGCGAGCCGCGGCACGTCGAACGTCCAGTCGTCGCTCACGAGATACGCGAACCCCGGCGAGAACCCGATGAACGCGACCCGCCAGATCGCCGCGACGTGCCGGTCGACGAGCTCGTCCGGGAGCACGCCGAGCGCGTCCGCCGCCGACGCGAGATCGGCGCCGTCGTAGACGACGGGCACCGTCACGGCGTCGGTCGCCGCGCTCGCGGGGTCGGTCCCCCTCGCCTCCGCGTGTGCGGCCGCGCGCCGCACCCAGCTCGCCGCGGTCTCGAGCGGGAGTCGGCCTGGGTCGACCGCGACGAGCAGCGTGCGTGCGGCGGGCACGAGCTCGACGAGCCCGTCGATCGGAGCCGCCGTCAGGGCGTCGTGCAGAGCGAGCACGCCGACGAGGTCGTCGCACTCGACGAGCACCGCGGCCTCGCCGCTCGGCAGGATGCGCACGTTCATGCGGTCGTCCGGCTGAGGCTGGGGGCGTGGTGGGTCTCGATACGCGTGCTCCTTCGTCGCTCGCTACTCGACCAACGGAGGGGGCCGCTCCCTCGTCGCTCGCTCCCCGACCAACGGAGGGGGCCGCTCCCCGACCAGCGGAGGGGCGTGTCCGGCCTCGTTGGTCGAGGTGCGCCCGACGGAGGAGGACGCGTATCGAGACCCGGCGACCCCGCCCCGCTCACGCGAACGCCCGGATCTCGACGCCGTCGGCCTCGAGCGCGCTCCGCACCGCGCGTGCGAGCGCGGCCGCGCCGAGGGTGTCGCCGTGCAGGCAGATCGAGTCCACGTCGCCCGACCGGGCGAGCTCCACGGCACGCCGGGCGACCGCGGCCGGCTCGGTGAGCACCGCGCCGGGCGCGCCGCGCGGGATGAGCCGCCCGTCGGTTCCGACCCCGCGATCGGCGAAGCCTTCGCGGGCGAACCGGAGCCCCGAGGCATCCGCCGCCGCCGCGATGGCCGTGCCCGCCCCGCCGAGCACCCACAGACCGGCATCGTAGGCGGCGATCGCCTCGGCGAACGCGGCCGCCGCGACCTGGTCGTCCGCGAGGCGGTGGTAGAGCGCGCCGTGCGCTTTGACGTAGCGGACGCGCGTGCCCGCGACGCGTGCCGCGCCGTCGAGCGCGCCGAGCTGGTAGACGAGCTCGGCCGCGAGTTCGTCGGCGCCGACGTCGAGCGCGCGCCGCCCGAACCCGGCGAGGTCGCGATACCCCGGGTGGGCGCCGACCGTGACGCCGTGCCGCACCGCGCGCGCGACGCTCTCCCGCACGGTGAGCGGATCGCCCGCGTGGAACCCGCAGGCCACGTTCGCGCTCGAGACCAGCTCGAACATGGCCGCGTCGTCACCCGAGCGCCATGCGCCGAACGATTCACCGAGGTCACTGTTCAGGTCGATCTTGGCCGCCACGCTCCCATTCTGCCGCCGCTCGGGCGAGACTGGACCGGGGAAGGGCGAAATGCGGAGTCAGATGAGCAGGATCGCGCACGTGGCATCCGCCGCCGCACTCTCGCTCGCCCTCGCCGCGTGCACCGCGGGTCCGGCCCCGACCCCGTCGGCGACGCCGACTCCCGAGCCTTCGGCCGGCACGACCGCGCCGGCGTCGCCGGCGCCCGAGCCGACACCGCCACCCGCGGCGGTGCTGCCCGACGGCCCGGTCACCACGATCGCGGGCGGGCTGGATGCCCCGTGGTCGGTGCTGCGCCTTCCCGACGGCGGCGTGCTCGTGAGCGAACGCGACACGGCGAACATCGTCGAGGTCGGCGCCGACGGCTCGGTGCGCACCGTGACGCACCTGACCGAGGTCGTGCCGGCCGGAGAGGGCGGCCTGCTCGGCCTCGCGTTCCGCGAGGGCGACGGCGCGGCTGGCCCGGACCAGGTCTACGCCATGTTCACCGCGGCGTCCGACAACCGCATCGTCCGGATGCCGCTGACCGGCGCACCCGGCTCGCTGACCCTCGGCGCACCCGAACCCGTCTTCGCGGGCATCCCGAAGGCCGCCAACCACAACGGCGGGCGGATCGCGTTCGGACCCGACGGCATGCTCTACGTCACCACGGGCGACGCGGGGCAGCGCGATGCGGCGCAGGATCCGGCCTCGCTCGCGGGAAAGATCCTGCGGCTGACGCCCGACGGCGGCGTGGCGCCGGGCAACCCGTTCGGGACCGCGGCGTGGTCGATCGGACATCGCAACCCGCAGGGCATCGCGTGGGATGCGGACGGCGGACTGTGGGCCGCCGAGTTCGGCCAGAACACGTGGGACGAGCTGAACCGCATCGAGCGCGGCGCGAACTTCGGCTGGCCCGTCGTCGAGGGGCAGGCGGGCGACGCCCGGTTCAGCGACCCGGTGGCGCAGTGGCCGACGTCCGAGGCCAGCCCGAGCGGCCTCGCCATCGTGGGCGACACGCTCGTGCTCGCGGCGCTGCGCGGCGAACGGGTCTGGACCGTCTACCCGGCGGCCGCCGAAGGCGGCCCGATCGTGCAACCGTGGTTCGCGGGCGAGTTCGGGCGGATCAGGGACGTGGTTCCGGGACCGGACGGCGAGCTGTGGTTCGTCACGAACAACACCGACGGACGGGGCTCGCCCGCCGACGGCGACGACCGGCTGCTGCGGGTGCCGGTCTCGCCGGTGCCGTGACGTCGGCGGCCGGGGCTATCCTTCATGCCATGGCGGATCTGGATCGCGTGCGGCGGTGGGCTGATGCGCTCATCGCGCTGCACCTCGACCCGTCGGTCTGGCGGTTCGAGTTCGATCACGCGAAGCGGCGTGCCGGTCTGTGCGACTACACCGCGAAACGCATCTCGGTCTCGCGCTATCTCGCCGCGCGGTACGACGACGACGAGATCCACCAGATCCTGCTGCACGAGGTGGCGCACGCCATGGCCGGGCCACGCGCCGGGCACGGTCCGAAGTGGCGCGCCACCGCGGCGTCCCTCGGGTACGTCGGGCGGCGCACGCACGACGGCGAGGTCGCCGACGAGCTCGCGCCGTGGGTCGGCCGGTGCCCGGCCGGGCACGAGCACTTCAGGTATCGTGAACCGGTGCGGCCGCTCAGTTGCGGCCTGTGCCGCCGGGGATTCGACACCGCGCACCTCATCGAGTGGCGTCGTCGTGAGATCACCGCGGCGATGCGCCGCCGGGCCGCGAGCTCGAGCGCGTTCGCGCGCTGAGTCCGGCCTCGCCGGCCGAATCCGCGCCGCCCGGGGCATCCGCCCACCGAATCAGTCCCGCCCACCGAAATGAGGATGGTCCCGTGCCCGTCTCGACCGTGTCGATCCCCGTGGGCCAGTGGCTCACGACACCCGACGACGGTCAGCAGTGGTGGTTCGACACGGGCTCGTTCGCGCTCGACTTCGCGTACACCGGGCCCATCCTCGACGGCGCAGCCGATCGCCTGCACGAGCCCGACGACCTCACCGCGTGGCTCCGCGAACGTTTCCCCATGCCCGTGGGCGCGGCTGCGCCGCGCGACCTCGCCGACGCGGGCGCGCTCCGCGCCGCGATCACCCGGCTCGCGCTCGCGGCCAGCCGTGACGAGGCGCTCGACAGCTCCGACATCGACGTCGTGAACCTGTACGCGGCGACGCCCGACATCCCGCCGGCGCTGCCCGGCGGCACCAGGCAGGCCGGGCGTTCGGTGCAGACCGTGGGTCAGACGCTCTCGACGATCGCGCGCGAGGCCGTCGACCTCGTGTCGCCCGGGAACCTGGAGCGCATCCGTGCGTGCAGCGCCGACGACTGCGGCATCATCTACCTCGACACGTCGCGCGCCGCGACCCGCCGCTGGTGCTCCATGCAGCGCTGCGGCAACCGGGCCAAGGTGCGCGCGCACCGCGCCAGGGCCCGCACCGCGACCTGACCCGCCCGCCCCGGCATGCGCCCGGGCCTCTGGCCGCGACATCCAATCCTTGCTCAGGAAATCCGAATACGACACGCCGTGCCGGGCCGCGCGGGTGCCCGCGTGTCGTCTCGAAGTTCCTGAGTAAGGAGGCGGGTCGGCGCGCGTCAGCGCGCGGCGCGCGTCAGCGCGCGGCGCGCAGCACGCGCACGTCGGTGCTCGAGTCGATCGCCGACAGCGCGTGCAGCCGCTCGGCCGAGACCCCGTCGGCCACGGCCTGCCGACCCTGCGCCGAGGCCGCCGTCAGGTGCCGGACGGCCCGCTTGAGCCCGCCGAACGCAGCACTCGCGACCGCGGCCTCGGGCGAGGTGTCGTCGAGGCCGAGCGTCATGAGGGCGTCGACGACGGCCCCCGAGGCGAGCACGTCGGGCACGGCGAAGGCCGAGCCGTCGCTCGCGGCGACGATCGCCACGTAGGCGCGGCGGCCGAGCCGCTCCTGCTCGGCGAGGATCCACGCGGCGACCGCCGAGGCATCCGTCAAGCCGGCTGCGACGATCGCGGCCGAATCGGGCACGACGCTGCTCGGCAGGGCGTGCGACGCGGCCGACGCGTCGGCGAGCGCGTCGACCCAGATCACGATGTCGACGCCGCCCGCGATGCGCGCGAGGCCCGCGTCGCCCTGATCGAACCGGATCTGGTACTTGCCTTGCGAGGCGGGCGGGTAGGGCGTCGATGCGGGCTCGGTCGTCATCCCCTCAGGCTATCCAGCACGCCGGTCAGCCGCCGAGCGAGCCGTCATATCGCGCAAGAGCCTCGGCGTCGTTGGCGCGTGCGGCCGCGCGGCGGGCCGCGTCGAGGGCCGCGACCGGGTCCGGTTCCTTACGTGCGATGACGAGCTGCCGTTCGGCTTCGGCCAGCCGCGTGCGCGCCGCCGGGCCGACCGATCCGCGCTCGATGAGGCCGCGCACGACGCCGAGCTGGCTCTCGGCGATCGCGATCGCGCCGCCGAGCGCGGTGCGCGCGCCGTCGAGCCGCCCCGACGCGCGGCGCGCATCGGCCCGTGCGGTGTCGAGCCGGTCGCGCGCGGCGCGGGCGCGGTCGCGTCGGATGAACGGGTCGTCCCGGTCGTCGGGGCGCGCCGCGACGAGGGCGGATGCCTCGCCCACCGCCTCCCCGAGCGTCGCCGCCGCGGCGGCGACGCCGGGCTCGGCCGCGTCGGGGCCGGCCGAGAGCGCGTCGCGTTCGCGCCGGGCTGCGGCGACCTCGTCGTCGAGCGCGGTCCGTTCGGCGCGTGCCTCGTCGACGGCCGCGGCGAGCCTGAGCTCGACGCGCTCGGCGACGTCGAGGTGCTTGACCGCCGCCTGCAGGCGGTCGGCGGCCCGGCCGAGGACGGGCGCGATGGGCACGCCGGCGCCCTGCGCCGTGGCCTCGTCGAGGTCGGCGGCGGCGGCGAGGATCGCGGCGTGCGCGCGTTCGGCGTCGGACCGCGCTGCGGCGAGCGCGGTGGGCGCGAATCGCTCGGCGAGCCGGTCGATGGCGTCGACCGCGTCGGCGCAGCGCCGTCCGAGGCCGGCGACCGCGTCCCGCAGTGCGGGCAGCCCTTCGGCGACGCCGCGTTCGGCGGCCCGTGCCGTGGCGAGCGAGCCCTGGGCCTCGTCGAGGACCACGAGCGCCGAACGGCATGCGTCGGTGATGCGGGCGCTCCAGGCGCGGCGGTCGGCGGCGGTGTCGGGCGTCGCGTCGTCGAGCCGCTGCTGCAGCAGGAGCGCCTCGCGCAGCAGCGCCTCGGCGCGTTCGACGGCACGTCGCAGCCGCGTCGCGGTCTGCGGTCCGAACTGGGCCTCGGCGAATCCGATCTCGGCGCGGGCCTCGCGTACCGCCTCGTCGGTCTCGACGATGAGCCCCTTGGCGCCGATCTCGAGCGTGCGTCCCGAGTCGAGCTCGGCGCGCGCCCGGCGCGCACCCAGACGGCGCAGGCCCACGACTCCCGCCACGGCGGCGACGCCGGCCGATCCGAACACGATCAGGGAGGGCACCCACCACCACGCGTCCATGCCGGGATTCTATGAGGTCGGCATGAGCCTCTCCCGTGAGCCGCGGGTTGGCCGGGGCATCCGTTCGTCCTACGCTCGGGACATGCGGGTGCTCCTGAAACTCACCCTGGACTGCCAGGCGGATGCCGCGTGGCGCGCGCTCGCCTCACCGGCGGTGCTGCGCGAGGTGGTCGCGCCGTGGCTCGACTTCGATACCCCGGACGGCGTGGCGCTGCCGACGACCTGGTCCGAGGGCGAGCATCGGGTGCGACCGCTCGCGTTCGGGCGGTGGCCGGCCGGCGAGGAGATCGTCGACATCAGCTTCCCGGGCGGGTTGCCTGCGGGGGTGCGGATGCTCCGCGACGGGGGCGGTGCGATCTCGGGGCCGTTCGCCGCGTTCGAGCGCTGGGACCACCGCATGGCCGTCTCCGCGCTGCCCGACGGCCGCACCCTGTACCGCGACCAGCTGCGTGCGAGCACGGGCAACCCGGTCGCGGACGCCGCGCTCTGGTATCCGACCTGGGCGTTCTGGCAGTGGCGCGGGGCGCGGTTGCGCGCCCTCGCCCCGACGTGGCGGTTCGACCCGCCGGGAACGGCGGACGCCGCATGACCGCCTCGCTCGGCGCCCTCCAGCTCGCCGACTGGCGGCGTCGCGTGTTCGGGCTCTACGCGGGCGTGCGGCAGCTGAGCGCGCACGATCCGGCCGCGGGCCACGAGCTGTGGAAGTCGGCACGTGACGAGCTGTTCGCGGGGCATCCGCAGTCGCCGTTGCTGCCCGACGACCGGGCGCGCTTCACGGGCCTCACCGTCGCGCGCTACGACCCCGACTGGCGGTTCGAGCTCGAGGTGCGCCGACCCGACGAGCCGGTCAAGCTCGTGATCGACTCGGCGACCGACGGGGCGATCCCGTTCAGCCTCGTGGGCACGGTGCGGCTGCCGTATCTGGGCACGCTCGACCTGTGGCGGGTCTCGGGCTACGCGGGCGGACTGTTCCTGCCCGTGAAGGACGGGCTCGCCGGGGCGCCTGGCGGCACGTACGGCGGCGGCCGGTACCTGCTCGACACCATGAAGGGCGCCGACCTCGGCAACGGGGCGGGCGACGACGCGATCGTCGTCGACTTCAACTTCGCCTACAACCCGTCGTGCGCGTACGACCCGTCGTGGTCGTGCCCGCTCGCGCAGGCGGGCAACACGATCGCGGCCGAGATCCCGGTCGGCGAGCGGATGCCTCGCTGAGATCTCGATCCGCGTGCTCCCCCGTCGCGCGCTCCTCGATCAACGGGGTTCGTCGGCCGAGTAGCGAGCGCCAGCGAGCGTATCGAGACCTCGCACGGCGCCTGCCCAGGAGCATCCGCTAAGCTACCGGAGGCGAGCGCACCGAATCGCGCCGCCTGCGTCGTAGAAACGCTTCCCGGCCCGGGCACTCGTGCACGGTCCGATGACTCTCATACGGCGAACGGATGCGCCGACCGGCGCCTTCGCCACCTCCCATCGTCGGGTCAGCTCCCGGCCGCCGTGCGGCCGGTCGATCCCCGCGATGCGCACTGCCCTGAAAGGCACCATGACCGACCAGACCTTCCGCACGCTCGGCGTGCCCGCACCCCTCGTCGCCGCCCTCGAGGCGGACGGCAAGAGCTCACCCTTCCCGATCCAGGTCGACACCCTGCCCGACACGCTCGCCGGACGCGACGTGCTCGGCCGCGGCAAGACCGGCTCGGGCAAGACGCTCGCGTTCTCCATCCCGATGGCCGCGCGCCTCGGCGGCTCGCTGTCGGGCGGCAAGCGGCGCCCCGGCCGCCCGCTCGGCCTCGTGCTCGCGCCGACGCGCGAGCTCGCGACCCAGATCGATGCCGTGCTCGCCCCGCTCGCGGCCGCCTACGGCATGACCACGACGACGATCTTCGGCGGCATCAACCAGAAGCGCCAGGTCGACGCGCTCCGCGCGGGCGTCGACATCGTCGTCGCCTGCCCCGGCCGCCTCGAGGACCTCATGAAGCAGGGCTTCGTCACGCTCGACGCCGTCGAGATCACGGTGCTCGACGAGGCCGACCACATGGCCGACCTCGGCTTCCTGCCGGTCGTCACGCGCATCATGGACAAGACCCCGCAGGGCGGCCAGCGCCTGCTGTTCTCGGCCACGCTCGACAACGGCGTGGACAAGCTCGTGAAGCGCTTCCTGCAGAACGAGGTGCTGCACTCGGTCGACGAGGCCACCTCGCACGTCGCCGCGATGACCCACCACGTGTTCGAGGTCGACGACGTCGACGCGAAGAACGAGCTCGTGAAGACGCTCGCGTCGGGCACCGGCCGCCGCATCCTGTTCATGCGAACCAAGCACCACGCGAAGAAGCTCGCCAAGAAGCTCACCGAGCAGGGCATCCCCGCGGTGGACCTGCACGGCAACCTCTCGCAGCCGCAGCGCGACCGCAACCTCGCGGCGTTCAGCGACGGCTCGGCCAAGGTGCTCGTCGCGACCGACGTCGCCGCACGCGGCGTGCACGTCGACCACGTCGAGCTCGTCATCCACGTCGACCCGCCCATGGAGCACAAGGCGTACCTGCACCGTTCGGGCCGCACCGCGCGTGCCGGCAGCGAGGGCGACGTCGTGACGATCTGCCTCCCCGGCCAGAAGCAGGACCTGAAGTCGCTGCTGCGCAAGGCCGCGATCACGGTGACGCCCGAGCGGGTCACCGCGTCGTCGCCGAGCGTGACCGCGCTCGTGGGCGAGGTCGCCGCGTACGTGAAGCCCGCGCCGAAGGCGGCCCAGCCGCAGGGCGGCGGCGGCCGGTCGCAGGGCGCCAATGCCCAGCGCAAGCGCGCGGCACGCGACGAGCGCGTCGGCGCAGGTGGTGGCGCAGGCGCCGGCGGTGGCGCCGGTGCCGGTGGTGGCGCGGGTGCCGGCGGCGGCCGTCGTCGGCGCGGACGCGGCGGAAGCGGCAGCGGCGACGTCGCGCCGAACACGCCCCGCCGTGACCGTTCGGGCCGTCCCGCCGAAGAGAAGGCGCACGCCCCGAAGCAGGGCGCCGGCCACAGCCGCGGCGCGCAGACCACGGGCGCGCAGCGCGGGGCATCCGGTCGCGGGGGCGCGAAGCAGCCGCTGCGCGTGGGCAGCCTGGTCTCGCCGAACCGCAACACGCGCACCAACCGCCGCGCCCAGGGCTGAGGGAACTCATTCCGGCGAGAGTGCGATCCTGGCGGCGAACCCCGGTTCCACCAGCCAAGATCGCACTCTCGTCGGAATGCGGCGCGTGACATCCCGCCGGCACCCGGGACGAATCCGTCGATTTCGTCTCGCAGGTGCCCTGGCTTAGTCTCAGTCGCATGAGCACCGATGTTGTTGCCACCGAGGTCGTCGTCCGCCCCATCCGCGACTCCGATGTCGAGGCCCTCGGTCGCGTGCACGCGACCTGCTGGCACGAGACCTACGACCACCTGATCAGCGCCGCCGCGTTCGAGCACCTGTCGCCGCGCCGCATGGCCGAGCTCTGGACCCACCTCGCCTCACGCGGCGAGGAGTACTGCCAGTACGCCGCACTCGTCGACGGTGAGATCGTCGGCTTCGTCGGCGCGGGCCCTGCCCGCGACGAGAACCCGCCGCGCGAGCGCGAGCTCTACTTCATCTACCTGCTCGACGCCTACCACGGCACGGGCATCGGGCAGAAGCTGTTCGACGCCGCCGTCGGCGCCGAACCCGTGTACCTCTGGGTCGCGAGCGACAACCCGCGTGCGCACCGGTTCTACGCGCGCAACGGCTTCACGGCCGACGGCGCCGAGCAGGTGCAGCCCTTCCTCGGCGAGGAGATCCACGAGGTCCGCCTGGTGCGCTGACGCTCGCACGGCTGCCGTCCGGGCGGCCATCGCGATCGCGCACCCTCGAACGGTCGCGCATGGCGGGTGTCGCGCCCTCGCACCCACCATCTGCGACCGCTCGACGGCCCGTCTCGCGGGCACCCACACAGCCGCCTCGCCGTGCGCGACAGCATCGAACGGGCGCGAGTGGCGGGTGATCCGCAAGAACACCCGCCATCAGCGACCGCTCGGGATCGGCGGGGTCTCGGGACGCATGAGCGCGCGCATCGGCGCGGGTCAGGTCGGCGCGGGTCAGGTCAGCGCGCCCACCGAGGCCAACGCCTGACGGACGAGCACGCCACGGCCGCCCTCGAGCTCGCTCGTGACGGTGTCGCTCGCAGCCTCCGCGGGCGGCATCCAGGTGACCTCGAGCGCGTCCTGGCGCGGCTCGCAGGTCCCGGTCACTGGCACCACGTAGACGAGCGACACCGCGTGCTGCCGCTCATCGGTGAACGGCGAGATGCCCGGCAGCGGGAAGTACTCGGCGACCGTCGCCGGCGTCGGGCTCGCGGGCAGCAGCGGGAACGCCATGGGCCCGAGATCCTTCTCGAGGTGCCTGAACAGTGCGTCGCGCACGGTCTCGCCGTACATCACCCGGCCCGACACGATCGTGCGGGTCATCTCGCCGACCGCGTTCGCGCGGATCAGCATGCCGACCTCGGTGACCTGCCCGAGCCCGTCGACGCGCACCGGCACGGCCTCGACGTAGAGCAGCGGCAGTCGGCCGCGGATCTCGGCCAGCTCGAGCTCGCTCAGCCAGCCCGGGTTCGTGGGGGGACCGGGCTCGGGTTCGTCGCCCTGCCAGTCGGGGTCAGGTGTGCGCACGCTCATGCACCGATTCTGCCCCACCGCCCTCGGATCACCAGCGGATCGCCGACGGATCGCTCCGCCCGAACCGCGTAGCGTACGATGCCCGGATGCGCATCGACGACGACGCCGTCCTCTGGTCGGCCTCCCCGGCCGACCGGCGGAACCGCCCGCTGCTCGTGCTGCTGCACGGGTTCAACTCGCACGAGGGCGACCTCTTCGGGTTGAGTCCGTACCTGCCGTTGCGCCCCGCGATCGCGTCGCTCCGCGCGCCGCTCGCCGCGAGCGCGGGCTATGCCTGGTTCCCGTTGACGGCCGACGGTATACAGGCGGCCGTCGACGCGGCGGATGCTTCGACCACCGCGGTGCTCGACTGGCTCGACCGCGAGGCGCCGGAGGCGCCCTCCGTCGGGGTGCTCGGGTTCTCGCAGGGCGGCGCGATGGCGATCGAGCTGCTTCGGCGCGACCCGGCACGCTTCGCGTTCGCCGCGAGCCTCGCCGGGTTCGCCCTGCCGGGCGAGCGCGACGGCGACGCCGAGCTCGCGCGTGTGCGGCCGCCCGTGTTCTGGGGGCGCGGCACCGACGACACCGTCATCCCCGACGAGGCGGTGGCCCGCACGCAGACCTGGCTTCCCGAGCACGCCGCCGTCGACGCACGCATCTACGAGGGGCTCGGCCACTCGGTCTCCGAACGCGAGCTCGGCGACCTGGTCGCCTGGCTCACGGCACGCTACGCCTGACCGCCATCCGTCGGTCGAGGTGCGAGCGACGAAGGAGCACGCGTATCGACACCGCAGCCGATCGCGGATGCCGGGTCTCGATACGCTCGCTGGCGCTCCCCACTCGACCAGCGGAAGCGCCACAGGCGCTCCCTACTCGACCAGCGGAAGCGCCACTGGCGCTCCGTACTCGGCCGGCGGCGGTCAGTCCTGGTCGGCGGCCGCGCGGCGCGCGCGCTCGGCGTCGCGCTCGGCGACACGGACCTTCTCGGCGCGCACCTCGGCCTGGGTCGCACGCTCCGCGACGAGCCACTCGGGCGGCGACGCGAGCAGCGCCTTGATCTCGGTGGTCGTGAGCGATTCGGTGATACCGGCGCGCGCGAGGCCGGAGTTCGAGATGCCGAGCTTCTCGGCCACGACACGTTTGGGGTGCGGGCCCTCGCGGCGCAGCACCTGAAGCCACTCGGGCGGGTCGGCCTGCAGCGCGGCGAACTCCTCGCGCGTGACGGCGCCCTCGCGGAACGACTCGGGCGCGGCTTCGAGCAGGATGCCGAGCTTCTTCGCCGCGGTCTCGGGCTTCATGGACTGACTCACCCTCACACGCTAGCCGATAGCCTGATCAGCATGACCCTGAGGCTCGGCTACGTCGCGGGCGTGAGCCCCGGGCGGTGGCTGCGCACCTGGGCCGAGCGGCGGCCCGACCAGCCGCTCGAGGCGACCCGGGTCGACGAGGCCGAGCAGTTCGCGGCGCTGCTCGCGGGCGAGCACGATCTCGCGTTCGTCCGGCTGCCCGTGCCGCACGACGGGCTGCACGCGATCCCCCTCTGGGAGGAGGTCGCGGTCGCCGTGCTGGCGAAGGAGCATCCGCTCGCCGCGGCCGACACCCTCGAGCTGGCCGATCTCGCGAACGAGCCGGCCGCCCCGGAGCAGCCCGACGCGGCGATGACGGTCGAGCTCGTCGCGGCCGGAACCGGTTTCGCGATCCTGCCGCACGGCGTCGCGAGGCTCCATCACCGCCGCGACGTGGTCGCGATCCCGGTGACGGATGCCCCGCCCACCCGCATCGCGCTCGTCTGGCGGGTCGAACGCGACGACGCCGACATCCAGGAGTTCGTCGGCGTCGTGCGCGGGCGCACCGCGCAGAGCTCGCGCGGCGCCGAGCCCGACCCGGCCGGGGCCGGCAGCGACGCGACCCGGACGCGCACCCCGCGCGAGAACGAATCCGGTCGCGGCGGATCGAGCGGCGCAGGCGCCGGCGGGAAGCACGCGCGCGGCGCAGCCGGCACGCGCTCGAGCCGCCGGTCCACGGGCAAGCGCACGGGCGGGTCTGGCAAGCACTCGGGCAAGGGACGTCGCCGGTGAGACCGTTCCTGCTGATCTCCGTACGCCCCGAGGTCGAGGCCGTCGGGCCCGAGTACACGTCGTTCCAGCGCGCGACGGGGCTCGACGCGGGCCGGCTCGAGCACCTGCGGCTCGACGTCGACGCGCTCGGCGACACCGACCTCTCGCGGTACGCGGGCGTGCTGGTCGGCGGCAGCCCGTTCAACGTCTCGACGCGCGAGTCCGGCAAGCATCCGGTGCAGCGTCGGGTCGAGGCCGATCTCGCACGCCTCGCCGAGCACGGAGTCGGCACGGACTCGGCCGTGCTCTTCACGTGCTACGGCATCGGCGTGCTCACGCGCGTGCTCGGCGGCGAGGTCGGCGTCGAGCACGGCGAGGAGGCCGCCGCGGTCGAGTTGACTCTGACCGCGTCCGGCCGCGAGGACCCGCTGACGCGTGGGCTCCCACCGCGGTTCGACGCGCTCGCCGCGCACAAGGAGTCGACGTCCCGGCTTCCGGGCGGAGCGGTGCTGCTCGCCGAATCGGCGGCGTGCCCCGTGCAGCTGTACCGCGCGGGCGCTCGCGTGTACGCGACGCAGTTCCACCCCGAGGTCACGCCGGCGGACTTCGTCGCGCGGGCGCGGATCTACCGGCACCACGGCTACTTCCCGGCGAGCGAGCTCGTCGCCGTGAGCGAGCGGCTCGCCGGGGCATCCGTCACAGAACCGGCCCGGATGCTCCGCCGATTCGTGGAGCTCGCGGACGCCGAGCCGGCGGCGTAGCGCCGACACAACCCCGCTGGTCGAGGAGCGCCGACACGGAGTGGCGACGCGTATCGAGACCCCGGCGAGCCGATTACGAGATCGGTCACGAGGTCTCGATACGCGTCCTCCTTCGTCGGGCGCTACTCGACCAACGGGGGGGCGTCTCCTTCGTCGGGCGCTCCTCGACCGACGGGTAGGGCGGACGGGTCAGGCCGTCTTGCGGCGGCCGACGATGAGTCCGTAGATGAGCAGCACGACGATCGCGCCGCCGATGGCGAGCAGCCACGTGCTGAGGTCCCAGAACTCCTCGAGTCCGACACCGAACAGCACGCTGCCGAGCCAGCCGCCGAGCAGCGCTCCGACGACGCCCAGGAGCAGCGTCACGAACCAGCCGCCGCCCTGCCTCCCCGGAAGGATCAGCTTGGCGATGGCGCCGGCGATGAGGCCGAGAATCAAGAAGGCGATGAAGCTCATGCGATCTCCTCGTGTCATGGCGCCCGCGTTCGGGCGCACCTCACCACACCACTCCGCCACCCCCGCTGCGAACCCCTTGCGCGCGAGGTCGATCGAGCGCTATGAGCCTCACGCGGGTGCCGCGGGCGGCACCGGAAGCGGGTAGCGGCGGCGCAGGAGCATCCGCTGGCCCAACGTCCAGACGACCGTCGTCGTGAGGTAGATGCCGGCCGCGAGCGGCACGAACAGGGCGATCACGGCCGTCGCGAACTGCAGGAAGCCGAGCGCGCGGACGAGCCCCGGGCCGCCCAGCGGCGCGGCCGCACCCGGCCCGGCGGCGCCGGTCGGCACGGGCGCCGGCGGCGTCACCGGCCGGAACACGCGGCGGGTGACCTCCGCGACGGCGGCGATGAGCAGGACGAGCACCGCGAACACCCCGACCGTCGCGCCGGTCAGCTCGCCGTGTGCGATCGATCCGACGAAGCTCGTGCCGAGCGGCACGCCCGCGACGGTCTCAGTCAACAGCGCGTTGTCGTGCCCGTTGATGGTCGGCAGGATGAACAGCGCGTAGATCACGCCCACGACGGGCGCCTGCACGAGCATCGGCAGGCATCCCGCGAGCGGCGAGGTGCCCTCATCGGAGTACAGCTTCATCATCTCGCGCTGCAGGCGTTCGGGGTTCTGCTTGTGCTTCTGCTGGAGCGCCTGGATCTTCGGCGCGAGGCGGGCCCGCGTCTGCTCGCCCTTCGCCATCGAGACGGCGGTCGGGATGAGCACGGCGCGCACGATGAGCGTCACGAGCACGATCGCGGCCGCGGCGCTCGTGACACCGATGAGCGGTTCGAGCAGCTCGGCGAGCCACATGAGCACGGTGTAGGCGCCGTCGAGGACGGCGGCGATGGGCGGGAAGGCGTACAGGTCCATGGTCGGGAGATTCCTTGCGGTGAGAGCGGACGAGGCATCCGTCTGGCCGCGAGGGCAGGCCGAACCGTCGCGCAGTGCGCTGACCGGCTGGCGTGGTTACGCGGCCACGAGGCCGCGCCCGGGCGCCCTCGGACGCGCCCGACCCGGCGCGTCGGGGTCGCTCTGCGAGAGCAGGCGCCAGGGATCCGCGGTCTGTCGGAGCCGCAGCGACGCGCGACTCGCGTCGGCCGCGACGAGCACGGGCAGCGCCCGCGCGATCAGCACGACCGCGACCGCGACCGCAGTGGCGCCGAACAGGAGCAGGCCGAGCCCGTGGTCGGAGCCCGCGGCGAGCGCGAGGACGCTCTGGAGCAGGCGGAACAGCTCGGTGATCAGCTCGATCATCGCTCCGCCTCCCTCCGCATCGGTCTCTCGAGTCTACGCGGCCGGGTGAGCGGGTCGCTGCGCCGGCGGCCGGTATCCGGTCAACACCCGGCGCGCTCAGCGCGGGACGTTCTCGGCGATCGCGCGGAGCGCGGCGATCACCACGGCGATCTGCGTCCGGTCGAGCCCCTCGAGCAGGCCGGCCTCGGCGCGGACGAGCTCGCGCATCGCGGCGTCGACGCGTTCGCGCCCCTCGGGCAGGAGCACGATGAGGCGGCTGCGCTGGTCGTCGGGGTGCTCGTTGCGCTCGACCAGTCCGCGCGCGATCAGCCGGTCCACGCGGTAGGTCGCGGTCGCGGTCGCGGTCTTGGTCGCCGACGAGAGCTGCGACGGCGTCATGGTGCCGCTCCCCCGCGCCCGGCGCAGCTGCGACAGCATGTCGAACTCCCATGCGCGGAGGCCCGCCGACGCGAAGGCCGCCTCGCGCACGCGGTGCAGCTCGCGCGCCACGCGGCGCATGCGCGACATGACGTCGAGCGGGGTGAGGTCGAGGTCGGGCAGGAACTCCGACCACGCATCGATGACCTCATCGACGTCATCGTCGTCGGACCTCGTCACGTGGCATCCCCTCTCACCCCTGGGCGGCGACGGCCGCCCGTAGGACAGCATGCCACTGGTCGGCGGTGCGTCAGCGACTCCAGGCGAACGTGGTCGAGCCGACCCGGGCGATGACGAGCTCCTCGCACTCGAAAGCCTCGAACGCGGCCTCGCCCACGCGCACGATGCGCGAGGCGAAGTCGGGCCGCTCGGGTGAGGCGACGACCGGGCAGTCCGCGTACGCCGCGGGGTCGAAGTCGCCGTGCCACGCGCCGGCGAACTCGTCGGTGGCGGGTCGCCAGACGATGCGCACGTCGCGCGCGGTCTCGGGGATCTGCTCGGCGATGAGGGACTGACGGATCGTCGGGTGCCGCTCACCGAGCTCGGCCGCGGTCGAGGTCGCGACGAGCACCTGCGTGGGCGGCGTGCTCGCGAACGCGGCGTACGCGAGCACGATCAGCCCGCCGAACGTGACGACGACGAGCAGGAACCACAGGAATGCGTCGCGCCCGCGGGCGCGGGAAGCGGTCTGAGTCATGGTCGGGATCCGGAGGGTGAGTGCGGGACGGGATGCTCCGCGGAGGGGTGCACGGGGGTGCGGGCCGCTGCGGAGTGGTGCTGGTGCTGGTGCTGTGGTGCTGAGCGCCCTGATCGGATTGGACCCTCCGGATCCATCCTAGGCCCGAGTCCGTCAGGCCTGCACGGTCCTCGACGGCACCCGTGCTGGGCGAACGTCGTCAGTGGAACGGGCAGCGCGGCGCCGGAGCATCCGTCGCCCGCACCCGGCCGCCGGACGCGGGCTTGGTCGGAAGCCGGCGCCGGTTCACCTCGAGCCCAGACCCGAGGATCGTGACCCGCGGGTCGCTGAGCGTCGCGACCGCGGCCGCGAGGCCCGCGATCGCGAGCTTCTCGCCCGGGCATCGGTGCCCGGTCGGAACCTCGGCCCCACCGTGCGGCACGAACGCCGGCCGTGCCTCGTAATCGTCGACGCCCACGAACCGTTCGGGATCGAACTCCTCCGCCCGCTCCCACGAGCGTTCGTCGGTGTTCGTGCCGAGGATATCGAGCACGACTCGGCCGCCCGCACCGAGCCGCTGACCGTCGAGCTCGACGTCCGCGATCGCCCGCCCGGGCAGCATGGGCACGAACGGCGCCGTGCGCCGGATCTCCTGCGCGAATGCCGTCGCGAGCGGTCCGCCGACGAGCGAGCTGCGCTCGTCGGTCTCGGCCGCGATGCGCCGACGCCACTCGGGCCGGTCGTGCAGCTCCTTCGCGGCGAAGGCCACGAACCTCGCGACCGCGATCATCGGCCGCATGCTGTTCTGCAGCTCGATCCCCGCGAGGCGCGACGGCAGGAGCGCACCCGATCGATCCCGGTGCGCCGCCCACTCGGCGAGCGCCGTGCCCTCGTCGGCGCGGATCGACCCCGCGCGCGCCGCCTCGATCAGCCGTTGCGCGTGCCGGTCCGACCAGCGCCGGTTCCCATAGGCGAGCAGGTACTCCGGCGAGTACGGCGCCCCGAACCCGTCGACGATCTGCGCGAGGCGCGCCGCCCAGCGGGTCTTCGCGGCCGCGGTGCCGGGCAGCCCGGCCCAGCTCATGATCGACCGTCCGAACGCCCCAACGGCGGCGTCGTAGGCCGTGCACCCGCCGCCGGCCAGCCAGTCGTCGAGCTCGGCCCGCCACTCGCGGTCCAGCAGCGGCGAGAGCCGCTCGACCTGTGCGTCCTCGTACGCGACGTCCACGAACGTCGCCTTGCGGTGCCGATGCTCGTCGCCGTCGAGGCTGTGCACCGAGCCGTGGCCGAAGAGCGTCTCCTGGATGAGGCCGGGCATGGCGCCGTGCCGCGCGATCCGCCGCTCGTCGTAGAAGAGGGCGACGCCCTCGGCGCCGCGGACGAACATCGCCTCGCGACCGAGCAGCCCCATGGGCGCGGACCGCGCCCCGTCGCGGACCCGGTGCCAGACGTGCGATCCGAAGTCGTATCCGCGGGTGAGCACCGAGAGGGAGTCGTCGTGCATACGACCACGCTGCCACGCGGCCGCGCACCTTCGAGGGGGTTGCGTCAGCACTGGAAGTGCGAGAGCGCGAGACATCCGCCGGGCGACGCGACGCACGCCGTCGCGCCGCCCGACGACCTCAGAGGAACCGCAGGATCTCGTCGACCGCGCCGCGCGCGTCGCCGAACAGCATCTTCGCGTTGTCCCTGAAGAACAGCGGGTTCTGCACGCCCGCGTACCCCGACGCCATCGACCGCTTGAAGACGATCACGTTGCGCGCCTCCCACACCCGCAGCACGGGCATGCCGGCGATCGGGCTTCCCGGATCCTCGGCCGCGGCCGGGTTGACGGTGTCGTTGGCGCCGATCACGAGCACCACGTCGGTCTCGGCCAGCTCGTCGTTGATCTCGTCCATCTCGAGCACGATGTCGTAGGGCACGCGCGCCTCCGCGAGCAGCACGTTCATGTGCCCCGGCAGGCGACCGGCCACGGGGTGGATGCCGAACCGGACGTCGACGCCGCGATCCCGGAGCTTCTGCACGAGCTCGGCCACGGGGTACTGCGCCTGCGCCACGGCCATGCCGTAGCCGGGCGTGATGACCACCGACGAGGCATCCTTCACCATCTCGGCCACCTGCTCGGCGGTGGCCTCCTGGTGCTCGCCCTGCTCCTCGTCGCCCGAGGACTTCGGCGCCTCGATGCCGAAGCCGCCCGCGATCACCGAGAGGAACGACCGGTTCATCGCCTTGCACATGATGTACGACAGGTACGCACCCGACGAGCCCACGAGCGCACCCGTGACGATGAGGAGGTCGTTGCTGAGCAGGAAGCCGGCCGCCGCGGCCGCCCAGCCCGAGTAGCTGTTCAGCATCGAGACCACGACGGGCATGTCGCCGCCGCCGATCGAGGCGACGAGGTGCCATCCGAGCGCGAGCGCGAGCACCGTCACGATCACGAGCAGCCAGAGCTCGGGCGTGATGACGTACCAGATCGTCAGGGCGACGAAGCCCACGAGGGCGCCCACGTTCAGGTAGTTCTTGCCGGGCAGCACGAGGGGCTTCGACGAGATCCGCGCCGACAGCTTGAGGTACGCGACGATCGAGCCGGTGAAGGTCACCGCACCGATGAAGACGCCGATGAACACCTCGGCACTGTGCACGTCCTGCAGCGCACCGGGCAGCTCGGGGTGCGTCAGATGGCCGTTCCAGCCGACGAGCACGGCCGCGAGGCCGACGAAGCTGTGCAGCAGGGCGATGAGCTCGGGCATGCCGGTCATCTGCACGACGCGCGCACGCCACAGGCCGATGGCCGCACCCACGATGACCGCGATGACCATGAGCACGAGACCGAACGGTGCGCCGCCGGCCCAGGCGCTCTGCACCGTCATCCAGATCGTCGCGGCGAGCGCGATCGCCATGCCGGCGATGCCGTACGTCACGCCGTTGCGGGCGGTCTCGTGCTTGGAGAGCCCCGCGAGGGACATGATGAAGAGCACCGCGGCGACCAGGTAGGCCGCATTGGCGATGGCGAGCGCGACGGACAGGTCGGTGAAGGAGTTCATCGCTGTGACCCTCTCGAGAACATCGCGAGCATGCGTCGCGTGACCGCGAACCCGCCGAAGATATTGATGGATGCCACGAGCACGGCGATTGCGGCGAGGACCTGGACGACGGGGTCAGGCGTCGTGATCTGCACGATGGCGCCGACCACGATGATGCCCGAGATGGCGTTGGTGACGCTCATGAGCGGCGTGTGCAGGGCGTGGTGCACCTTCCCGATGACGTAGAAGCCGATGACGGTCGACAGCACGAGCACCGTGAAGTGCTGCGGGAGCGGGGCCGGGGCGACCGCGTTCACGAAGAACAGCGCCGCGAGCCCGATCGCCGTGAGGATGACCTTGCGCACGGGCGTGAGCCACGGGGTCTTCGGTGCGGGCGGCTCGGTGGGCTGCGCCGCGGCCTTCGCCGGCGGGGCCGCGGACACCTGCACCGGTGGCGGCGGCCACGTGGTGACTCCATCGCGCACGACCGTGACGGAGCGCTGCACCACGTCGTCGAAGTCGAGCGTGAGCGCCCCGTCCTTGCCGGGGGTGAGCAGCGCCAGCAGGTTCACGAGGTTGGTGCCGTACAGCTGGGAGGACTGCGCGGGCAGGCGCGAGGGCAGGTCGGTGTAGCCGAGGATGGTCACGCCGTTGGGCGTGACGACACGTTCGCCCGCCACGGAGCCCGCGACGTTCCCGCCCTGCGCCGCGGCCATGTCGACGATCACGCTGCCGGGCTTCATGCTCGCGACATCCGCCTCGGTGAGCAGCTTGGGCGCGGGACGACCCGGGATGAGCGCGGTCGTGATGACGATGTCGACGTCGCGCGCCTGTTCGGAGTAGATCTCCGCGGCACGGCGGTCGTACGCCTCACTGGTCGCCTTGGCGTAGCCGTCGGACGACTCCATCTGCTCGGCGACCTCGACGGCGAGGTACTCGCCGCCGATCGAGCGCACCTGGTCGGCGACCTCGGGTCGCGGGTCGGTCGCGCGGACGATCGCGCCCATGCTGGATGCCGCGCCGACGGCGGCGAGGCCCGCGACTCCCGCGCCGGCGACGAGCACCTTCGCGGGCGGCACCTTGCCCGCCGCCGTGACCTGCCCGGTGAAGAAGCGACCGAACTCGTGCGCGGCCTCGACCACGGCGCGGTAGCCGGCGATGTTGGCCATCGAGCTGAGCACGTCCATCGACTGTGCGCGCGAGATCCGCGGCACCGCGTCGAGCGCGAGCGCGGTGATCCCCCGCTGCGACAGCGCGGCCAGCAGCTCGGGCCGCAGCGCCGGGCTGAGCGTGGCGATGACGACCGAGTCGTCGGCAAGGAGCGCGATCTCGTCATCGAGCGGCGACGCGACCTTGAGCACCACGTCGCTCGCCCACGCCTCGACCCGGTCGGCGACGCGTGCGCCGGCCTCGCGGTAGGCGTCGTCGGTGAACGAGGCCCGCTCGCCCGCGCCCGCTTCGACGACCACGTCGTAGCCGAGCTTCATGATGCGTTGGACGGTTGCGGGCGTCGCGGCGACCCGCCTCTCGCCGTCCGGCTCGCGGACGACTCCCACTGTGGTCATTGCTGCTCCTCCAGGGATACCAGAACGCCCGTCAGGGCGTTGTGCAGATGCACGTGTGTGGCGTGCGCGGCGAGGTCGCCGTCACCGGCGGCGATCGCGGCGGCGATGATCCGGTGCTCGGCGACCGACTCCGCGAGACGGTCGGGCTTGTCGCGCGCCATGCGCCGCACCCGCACGAGGTGTGCGCGCACGGTGTCGAGCGCCGTCGCGAGGTACGCATTGCCGACGGCGGCGTCGAGCGCGTCGTCGAATCGGGCGATCAGCCGGAAGTAGTCGTCGCGGCCGTGTTCGGCCGCGAGGTCGGCTGCGCTGAACTCGGCCGCCAGCGCGCTGAAGACGACCGGGTCGCCGCGCTCGGCGGCGAGACGTGCGGCGCTCTCCTCCAGAGCCCGGCGCACCTCGAACAGGGCGCGGATGTCATTGGCGTCGATGCCGGCGACGGCCGTCACGCGGGGCGAGTGCTGCACGACCAGGCCGGTCGCGGCGAGCCGGCCGATCGCCTCTCGCAGCGGCGTCCGGCTCACGCCGAGGCGTGCGGCCTGCTCGACCTCGCCGATCACGGAACCGGGGGGAAGGAGGCCGGATTGGATATCCTCGAGGAGCGCGGCATATGCGCGATCGCTGGCCTTCATCCGGGTTCCTTCCGCGGTCGGGCCAACTCCGCCCCTTCGCGGTCCCTAGTGTATACATACACGCGGCGAGGTGGCCAATTCTGCGCGCTTTTCGGGCCGTGCGCATACATTCGGGCGGCACGCCGACCCCCTGACCTGGAGGCGGTTTACCTCTCTCGCACCGGGGATGATGAGATCATTCGACAGAGCAAGTAATCCAGGCTGCGCTGACCACCGAACACATTCTGAACGAGTGCAACGTCAACATGTGCCTTGTTCGCCACGCTTTCGACACTACTGCCGCTCGCGCTGAGCTCGAGAAGCGCTGCGTCGAGGTCGGCACCGAGCCGAGCCGCGATCAGCAGGTGCTCCTGGAGCGAGCTGCCGATCTCGAATATGCGACGAGCAACGTCAGGATCGGGCACGTTGACCGACGCCTCGTCAGACGAGATCGCCGAGCGAAACATGCGTCGTTCGGACTCTTCGCTCATCGTGCCAATATACTCGTGATTGCCTCTTCCCAAACGTCTGCACGAGATTGACACGCCCGAGTCACACGCTCTGGTTGGCAGGCAACCCTCTTCTTGAGCTGTAACCCAGAAACCACGAAAGCCCCTCCGGAAACGGAGAGGCTTTCGTAATTCAGATGGCGGTACCGGTGGGATTTGAACCCACGGTGGGCTTTCACCCACACAACTTTTCGAGAGTTGCACCTTAGGCCGCTCGGACACGGTACCGGGATCGATAGTAGGCGATGGGCCCGCATTGACCAAAACGGGGCGGGCGGATGCCTCGCCCGAGGCATCCTTCTCAGCCGGCGCCGCGCACCCAGCCGGCACGCAGCCGCCCTCCAGCCGCCGCGCAGCGCGCGGGCGTAGCGTCGCACAGTCATGAACACGCTGCCCCCTGTTCCGGCCGTCCGCCTGATCGACGGCATCCGCCACACGATCGCGACCGTGCTCGGCCACCTGGGTGTGCCGCGCTTCCGGGCGTTCGTGGCCGAGAACGCCGCGACCCTCAACGACACGCTGCCCGTGCACTCGAAGTGGTGGCGCGACCGCGCCGCCGCGGGCGGCGACCTCGTGTACGCGGCGATCGGCGACAGCACGGCGCAGGGCATCGGCGCGAGCCGCCCGGGCCTCAGCTACGTCGGGCTCATCGCCGAGCAGATCGCCGAGCGGACCGGCCGCGCGGTGCACGTCGCGAACCTCAGCGTCTCAGGCGCGACGACCGCGCTCGCGGTGCGCGACCAGCTGCCGAAGTTCGCGCGTCTCGACGCCGACGTCGTCACGGTCTCGATCGGCGCGAACGACATCGCGGCGTGGGACGCGGACGAGTTCGACGGGAACATCCGCACCATCTTCGCCGCGCTGCCGCGGCATGCGATCGTCGCCGACGTGCCCTGCTTCTATCTTCCGCGCAACGAGCGCAAGGTCGCCGAGGCGAACCGGATGCTCCGGGCGGCGGCCCGCGAGCACGGCCTCCGCGTCGTCCCGCTGCACGAGCACACGCGACGTCAGGGCCTGCGCGGCATCCTCACCGAGTTCGCACGCGACATGTTCCACCCGAACGACGCCGGTTACCGCGTCTGGGCCGGCGCGTTCCGGCCCGCGGTCGCGGCTCGGCTCGCCCGGATCCGGCCCGAGCGCGCGCAACGCGCCAGCCCGACGTCGCGCACCGCGGCGAGCCGCGAGGTCGCGGCCGGCGGCCGGCGCGCGGCGGCATGACGGGCCCGCTCACGGCGGACGCTCACGCGGCCAGGGCTGCGGCGACGCTCGACGCATCCTCGCCGACGCCCATGAGCAGCGGTGACCTGCGCGAGGTCATCCACGGCATGCCGACGAAGTACAGGCCGGCGATCCGGATGCTCCGCCCACCGTCCTGCACCGGCAACCCGAGCTCGTCGACGAGGTCGGGCACCCGGATCCACGCGTACGCAGGCCGGAAGCCGCACGCGACGACCACCGCGCCGAGCGCCGAGAGCGGTGGCGGCAAGGTAGGGGTGAGCGGCGACTCGTCGCGTTCGAGCGGCTCGGGCACCCTCAGGCCGCGCTCGGCGGCGATCGTCGCTGCCGTGTTCCAGATCTGGAGGTAGGCCGCGTCCCCGGCCTCGACCGAGGTGGCGAGGTCGTCGACGGCCTCAGCACACGGTCCCCGTCGACCCCGGTCACGCGGCCGCTGAGGGCGACCCCGGCGCTGGCGAGCGTGCGCAACGTGAGATCGTGGCCGCCGCGCGCGCCCGTGGCGAGCGGGTTCGGGGCGAGCCGGACCGCCGAGGAGGGCATGTCGGCGAGCGTGTGCGCGAAGAACCCGGCGTCGATCAGCCAGTCGACGCCGTCGCGACCGGCGATGCGGCGCGCCATCGCCGGCGCGGCCCCGGCCGCGAGCGCGACCTCGCGGCCGGCACCGGCGAGCTCTTCGCTGATCTGCGCGGCGCTCTGGCCGCCGCCGACGACCAGCACCGGACCGTCGGGCACGGCGTCGGGCGATCGGTACTCCCCCGACCCGACCACCGAGACGCGCGTCGACAGCGCTTCGGCCCAGGGCGGGAAGTACTCGCGTGGGTAGGCGCCCGTGCAGACAACCACGCGACGCGCGTGCACCGGCCCCTGGGGTGTGTCCGCCCGGAAGCCCGAATCGTCGGGCGCGAGCTCGGTCACCTCACGCGAGGTCTCGACCGGAGCGCCGAACGAGTCGGCGTACGCGTGCAGATGCGCGACGAGGTCATCGCGCGGCAGATACCCCGAGGCATCCGGGCCCGTGTACTCGCCGCCCGGCAACCGGATCGTGTGGTTCGGGGTCACGAGGCACAGCGAGTCCCACCGATGCGCCCACGCCGAGCCGACGCGATCCGACTCGAACACGACGTGATCGACCCCCTTCGCGATCAGCTCGTGGCTGACCGCGAGGCCGGCCTGGCCGGCACCGATCACGAGGACGTCGACGTCCGCGGACATGCCGCCAGGGTATGCCTCCCCGGCGTGCGCGGCCAGCGCCTTCGAGCCGCGCGTACCGCCCCGCGAGCTGCAGACGCCCGGTGTCGGTGGCACCGATTAGTCTCACCACATGGCCAAACCCGCGTCGTCCTTCCGCTGCAGCGAGTGCGGGTGGAGCACCGTCAAATGGGTCGGCCGGTGCGCCGAATGCCAGCAATGGGGCACCGTCGCCGACCTGGGCGAGGCCACGGGCATCGTGCGGGCACTGAAGCCCGTCACACCGGTCGGCGAGCGTCGCGCCCGGCCGATCGCCGAGGTCGAGGCCGGCCACACGGCGCACCGGCCGAGCGGCATCGGCGAGTTCGACCGTGTGCTCGGCGGCGGGCTCGTGGCGGGCGCCGCGATCCTGCTCTCCGGCGAGCCGGGGGTGGGCAAGTCGACCCTCCTGCTCGAGGTCGCGGCGCGCGTGGCCGCGGGCGGTCGGCGCGTGCTGTACGTGAGCGCCGAGGAGTCGGCCGCGCAGGTGCGCCTTCGGGCGGGGCGGACGGGTGCGCTCGCGCCCGAGCTGTATCTCGCCTCCGAGACAGATCTCGCGACCGTGCTCGGTCAGATCGACGCGGTCGAGCCCGACCTCCTCATCGTCGACTCGGTGCAGACCGTCTCGAGCTCGCTCTCCGACGGGCTTCCGGGGCAGCCGAGCCAGGTGCGAGAAGTCGCCTCGACACTGATCCGCGTCGCGAAAGAGCGGCAGCTGCCCGTCCTGATCGTCGGGCACGTCACGAAAGACGGCACCATCGCCGGCCCGCGACTGCTCGAACACCTCGTCGACGTGGTGTGCCAGTTCGAGGGCGACCGGCAGACCTCGCTGCGGTTCGTGCGTGCGCTCAAGAACCGGTTCGGGCCCACCGACGAGGTCGGGTGCTTCGAGATGACCGGCGACGGCATCGCCGAGGTTCCCGACCCGTCGGGCCTGTTCCTCAGCCGCTCGCGGGCCGCGGTCAGCGGCACGTGCGTCACGGTCGCGCTCGAAGGCCGACGAGCGCTGCCGGTCGAGGTCCAAGCGCTCGTCGTCGAGTCGAAGGCACCGCAGCCACGTCGCGTCGTGAACGGCGTCGACCCGTCGCGGGTGGCGATGATCCTCGCGGTGCTCGAGCGACGGGCGGGGCTGCGCCGCATCGGCGAGCACGACGTCTACGTCTCGACCGTCGGCGGCGTCCGGCTGATCGAGCCCGCCGCCGACCTCGCGATCGCGGTCGCCATCGCCTCGGCGGTCCGAGACCGCGCCGTGCCGCATCAGCTCGCGGCGTTCGGCGAGATCAGTCTCGCGGGTGAGGTGCGCCCGGTCTCGGCGGCCAAGCAGCGCACGTCCGAGGCATCCCGGCTCGGCTATTCGACGATCCTCGATGTCGAGGCCGGCAGTGTGCGCGCCGCCGTCGAACGCGCGATGGTCGCCGCGACCGACCCCCGCGAACGCGAGCTCGACCGCGCCTTCTGACCGGCGCGCGCACGCGGCCGACGCGACAGCGTGCGGCGTCGGCTCACGGGAACCGCGCCAATCCCCGCCGAACGCGCCATCCTCCGCCGACTGCGCCACCCCCTTCCTAGGGCGCCGACCCCTGCCGACCGCGCCACCCCCGCCGACGGCGCCAACCCCTGCCGACCGCGCCACCCCCGCCGACCGCGCCAACCCCTGCCCACCGCGCCAATTCCCGCCGACGGCGCCAACCCCGACCGACCGCGCCGGCTATGACGGTCGCCGCTGGCGCAGTCTGCCAGACGTGGCGCAGCCGGCGAGACATGGCGCAGGCAGCCAACCAGGCAGGGCCGGCCAACGATGGCGCAGCCGGTCAGACATGGCGCAGTCAGCGAGACATGGCGCAACCGGCCAGACCTGGCGCAGCCGACCCGCCACCCTCTGAGCCGCGACGCTACGCGTCGAGCGCCTTCAGCAGCTCAGCCGGTGCGGCCTGCATGGGGTGCGGGCCGGCGATGTCGAGGAACACCGTCGTGATGGTGGACTCGTACCGTCTGAGGAACGCGCGCAGCCACGCGGGGCTCTGCAGCCCGACCGCGGGCGGCAGGTTCGCGGGCTTGTTCGCCGCGTCGCTGAACAGCAGCAGCGCGACCTCGCCCGTCTTGGGGTCGCGGTAGGTCCAGACCTCGCCGCTGTCGAGCGGCTTGTCGCGCGGTCCGGGCTTGATCAGCGGCACCACGGTGTTGCCGTGCCGGAGCGCGAGCGCCACCGCCGCGACATCCTGCTTCTCGAGTGCCTCGGCGAGCGCCTGCGATCGGAACTCGATCGGGTCCACGGACTTCGCGCTGCGCTTCTTCCCGGCCATCCCTCCAGCGTATCCGGCTCCCATGTCGCACCGAGTGATACCGGAACGCGTCGAGCGTCTGCAGGAATCGCCGTCGCTCGACGCCTTTCGGTATCACTCGGCGGAACTCGGGCCGGGGCGCGGCCTACGTCAGTAGAGCAGGAACTGCTTCGACGCCGTCGACGCCATGCCGTCGACCGTCACGTCGAGGTGGAACGAGGCGCCACCGGCAGGCACCGCTTCGCGCGGGCCGTCGCAGGTGTCGGGACTCGACCGGGTGCGATCCCAGATGATCGGCACGCCCGAGCTGATCGGGTCGCCCGGCTCGAGCGTGATCTCGGCGTCGCTCGGTGAGGTCTGGCAGTCGGTCGACGTCCAGTACGTCTCGGTGCCGCTCGTGATCGTGAACACCTGCACGCTCGTCCCGGCGTTCATCGTGCACGGCGCGTCGCCGGTGTTCCTGATCGTGGTCGACAGCTCGGGCTGCTCACCCTCCGCGTACTCGGTCTTGTCGGTGATGGCCTCGATGATGACCTGTTCGGGCGCGCACGGGGCGCCCGTGGCCGGGTCGTCAGCCGGCGGCGATGACGTCGGGTCGGCGGATGCCTCGGGCGAGGTCGCGGCCCCACCCCCGGTCTCGCCGGTCTCGCCCTGGCTTGCGCCCGGGCGGACGACGATCAGCACGATCGCCGCGATCACGGCGACGAGGCCGAGCAGCACCACGATTCGTCGACGCCGGTACACCGCGGGTGAATGCCGCCTGGCCGGAGGCTGGTTCGTCGACATGTGCACAGAGTACGGCGGCAGCAGGCCGAAGCGGCGGCGACGCTCCGGCGCGCCGGTCGGCACTCAGAGGAGCTTCAGCATCCGGGTGTTGCCGAGCGTGTTCTGCTTGACGCGCGCGAGGTCGAGAAACTCCGCGACGCCCTCGTCGCGTGAGCGCAGCAGCTCGGCGTAGAGCGTGGGATCGACGGTCTCGGCGCCCATGTCCTCGAACCCGTGCCGCCCGAAGAACCCCACCTCGAACGTGAGGCAGAACAGTCGCGACAGCCCGAGCTCGCGCGCGTCGGTCTCGAGGGCGTCGAGCAGGGCATGGCCCACTCCGGCGCCGAGCCACTCGTCGGCGACGGCGAGCGTGCGGACCTCGCCGAGGTCTTCCCACATCACGTGCAGCGCACCGCACCCGATGACGGCACCGTCGTCGGACTCGGCGACGCGGAACTCCTGCAGCGATCCGTACAGGTCGACGCGCTCCTTGCCGAGCAGGATGCGTCGTTGCACCAGCGGCTCCACGAGGTCGACGATCTTCACCACGTCGCTCGTGCGCGCCCGCCGCACCGTGTACCCACTCATCCGCCCATCGTATGCCCGCCGAGGCATCCGCTCGCCGCACTCAGTCCGCGCCGAGCCATCCGCATCGTCGAGCCGCCAGCCGTCACAATCGCGCCACCCCCGACCGTCTGCGCCGGGTACGACGGTCCCAACCGGCGCAATTCGCACGGCCTGGCGCGGACCGCGCCAGGTGGCGCGGGCCGCGCGGCGGTGCGCCGGCCTGCGGCCTCGGCCAGACACGCACGAGGGGCGGATGCCTCGTGGCATCCGCCCCTCGTGAGCGAACCGGTGACCCGGCGAGCGTCAGTCGCCCGACGCGGCGGCCAGGTCGGGCGTCGCCGAGCCGGTGCCGAGCGCGGCGCCGGCGTTCACGCCGATGCCGACCGGCAGCGCGCGCTGCGTGGTCGTGAACACGAACTCGCCGTCCTTGAAGTCGGCGTGCACGTGGTCGCCCGAGTTGAGCTCGCCGTGCAGGATCTTCTCCGACAGCCGGTCCTCGATCTCGTGCTGCACCGCGCGACGCAGCGGCCGGGCGCCGAGCGCCGGGTCGAAGCCGACCTCGATGAGGCGCTCCTTGGCCGCCTGCGTGAGTTCGACGGTCATGTCGCGGTCGAGCATGCGCTCGCTGAGCCGCTTGATGAACAGGTCCACGATCTGCAGCAGCTCGGCCTTCGACAGCTGCGGGAACACGATGATCTCGTCGACGCGGTTCAGGAACTCGGGCTTGAAGTGCTTCTTCAGCTCCTCGTTGACCTTCGCGCGCATGAGATCGTACCCGGTGCGCGAGTCGCCCTCCATCTGGAAGCCGACGGGCCCGCCCGAGATGTCCTTCGTGCCGAGGTTCGTCGTCATGATGATGACGGTGTTCTTGAAGTCGACGACGCGGCCCTGACCGTCGGTGAGACGGCCCTCTTCGAGGATCTGCAGCAGCGAGTTGAAGATGTCGGGGTGCGCCTTCTCGATCTCGTCGAAGAGCACGACGCTGAACGGCTTGCGGCGCACCTTCTCGGTGAGCTGCCCACCCTCTTCGAAGCCGACGAACCCGGGAGGGGCACCGAACAGCCGCGAGACGGTGTGCTTCTCGCCGTACTCCGACATGTCGAGCGAGATCATGGCGGCCTCGTCGTCGAAGAGGAACTCGGCGAGCGCCTTGGCGAGCTCGGTCTTGCCGACGCCGGTGGGGCCGGCGAAGATGAACGACCCCGACGGACGCTTCGGGTCCTTGAGGCCCGCGCGCGTCCGGCGGATGGTCTTCGACAGCGCCGAGATGGCCTCTTCTTGACCGATGACCCGCTCGTGCAGCGCCTTCTCCATGAAGACGAGCCGCGAGCTCTCCTCCTCGGTGAGCTTGAACACCGGGATGCCGGTCGCCTGTGCGAGCACCTCGGCGATCAGGCCCTCGTCGACGACCGCGGTGGTCTTGACGTCGCCCGACTTCCACTGCTTCTCGAGGCGCAGACGCTCGCCGAGCAGCTGCTTCTCTTCGTCGCGCAGCGACGCGGCCTTCTCGAAGTCCTGCTCCTCGATCGCGGTCTCTTTCGCGGCGCGCACGACCGAGATCTTCTCGTCGAACTCGCGCAGCTCGGGCGGCGACGACAGGATCGACAGCCGCAGGCGGGCGCCGGCCTCGTCGATCAGGTCGATGGCCTTGTCGGGCAGGAAGCGGTCGCTGATGTAGCGGTCGGCGAGGTTCGCGGCGGCCACGATCGCGCCGTCGGTGATGGACACCTTGTGGTGCGCCTCGTACCGGTCGCGCAGCCCCTTGAGGATGTTGATCGCGTGGGGCAGGCTCGGCTCGGCGACCTGGATCGGCTGGAATCGACGCTCGAGCGCCGCGTCCTTCTCGAAGTGCTTGCGGTACTCGTCGAGCGTGGTCGCGCCGATGGTCTGCAGCTCACCGCGGGCGAGCAGCGGCTTGAGGATCGAGGCGGCGTCTATCGCCCCCTCGGCCGCACCCGCACCCACGAGCGTGTGGATCTCGTCGATGAAGACGATGATGTCGCCGCGCGTGCGGATCTCTTTCGTGACCTTCTTCAGGCGCTCTTCGAAGTCGCCGCGGTAGCGGGACCCGGCGATGAGCGAGCCGAGGTCGAGCGAGTAGAGCTGCTTGTCCTTCAGCGTCTCGGGCACCTCGCCCTTGACGATGGCCTGGGCGAGCCCCTCGACGACGGCGGTCTTGCCGACGCCGGGCTCACCGATGAGGACGGGGTTGTTCTTGGAACGACGCGAGAGGATCTGCATGACCCGCTCGATCTCCTTCTCGCGGCCGATCACCGGATCGAGCTTGGCCTCGCGGGCGGCCTGTGTGAGGTTGCGCCCGAACTGGTCGAGAATCTGCGATCCGCCCTGAGCCTGCTGCTGCTCGTTGGCGCCCACCTGGACCTGCTCCTTGCCCTGGTAGCCGGAGAGGAGCTGGATGACCTGCTGACGGACGCGGTTGAGGTCGGCGCCGAGCTTGACGAGGACCTGTGCCGCGACCCCCTCACCCTCGCGGATGAGGCCGAGCAGGATGTGCTCCGTCCCGATGTAGTTGTGACCGAGCTGGAGCGCTTCACGAAGCGACAGCTCGAGGACCTTCTTCGCCCGAGGCGTGAAGGGGATGTGCCCGGTCGGCGGCTGCTGGCCCTGGCCGATGATGTCCTGAACCTGCTCGCGCACCGCGTCGAGCGAGATTCCCAGGGACTCGAGCGCCTTGGCCGCCACGCCCTCACCCTCGTGGATGAGGCCGAGCAGGATGTGCTCGGTGCCGATGTAGTTGTGGTTCAGCATCTTGGCTTCTTCTTGCGCCAAGACGACGACCCGACGGGCTCGGTCGGTGAATCTCTCGAACATGCTCTCTCCTTGCGCGCGGTGCGTGCGTCGCGATACATCGAGCGTAAACAGATCGGATGCCTCGTGGGCCCCTGTTCGCCCTCGGCGCAGCGTGCCTTGACTTCGGCGGCCGCCTGTGCCTAGCGTATCGTTTATCGATGGTATCGAGATTCGATATGAAACGAGGGCAAGGAGCATCCCATGGTCACCTCGACCGATCCGAAGCGACTGACCCGTGGCGACCGGCTCGCGATGTATTTCACGATGACCGTCGGCGCGGTGGGCATCGGCGCCGTCGCGTGGTCCGCGTTCGCGCGGCTCATCGAGGTCGCGCCCGGGCGCGACGTCCCCGTGCTCGTGCCGTTCGCCGACGAGACCGCCGAGCTGCCCATCGGCCCCGAGGGCGCGCTCGTCGAGGTCGACGTGAGCCAGGCCGTCGTGACCGTGCCCGAGCCGGCCGCCGCGACCCAGTTCGCGCTCGTCGCCGAGCCGATCGTGCAGGCGGCGGCCTCGATCGCGGGCATCGCGCTGCTCGGCCTGCTCGCGTGGAACCTCGCGCGCGGTCACGCGTTCGCGGGCAGCACCGTCCGGTTGATCTGGTGGGGCGCGGGGGTGCTGGCCGTCGGCTGGTTCGCGGGCACGATGCTCACGAACATGACCGTGAACGGCGCGCTCTCGGCGATCAGCGAGTACACGTACGACGGAATCAGGTTCTCCGCGAGCTGGCTGCCCTTCTTCGCCTTCCTCGCCCTGGGCGCGATCGGCGGTGCGTTCCAGATCGGCGAGAAGCTGCAGCGTGAGACCGAGGGGCTCGTCTGATGGCGCCGGCCGAGGCCGCCGACGCACACGACATCCACTGCCGGCTCGACGAGCTGCTCGCCGAGCGCGGTCTCACGCTCGCCCGGCTCGCGGAGCTCGTGGGCGTCACGGTCGTGAACCTCAGCGTGCTGAAGAACGACCGCGCTCGCGCGATCAGGTTCTCGACACTCCAGGCGATCTGCGAGGCGCTCGACTGCGAGGTCGGCGACCTGCTGGTCAGGCGCCCGCGAGCGGATGCCCCACAGGCTACTTGACCGGGACCTCGATCTCCTCGCCCTCGATGAGGACGGTGAGCGGCTCGGTGGTGGTCACGTCGAGCGGGGTCCAGAAGACGGTCGTGAAGGGCACGAAGTCCATGGTGCAGATCTGGTCTTCGGGGTATTCCTTGGTCACGATCTCGACCGTGTTGCCCTCGCCGCGCGGCTCGATCACCTTGATGTCGGTGCCGACGATCGGGCAGCCCGACGAGCCCCAGGTCGTGATCGCGAGCTGGCCGCCCTGCTGCAGCCAGACGGCCGACGTCTCGCCCTCGACCGCGTGCGTGTCCTCTTCGGCCGCGCCCTCCTCGTCTTCGGCGACGATGTGCTCGACCTCGGGCTCGCCCTGGTACGACTCGGCGGGCGATGTGCCGGGGGCGCACGCGGCGAGCAGGAAGACGGAGGCGAGCGCGGCGCCTGCGAGCGCGGCGCGACGAAGCGAGGAGGAAGCCATGCCGCTATGGTATCGGTTCCGCCGCCCCGCCCAGTTGCATGCAAGCGTATGATGCGGACGTGAGCAACCTCGAGCGAGACCCGGTCGAGCTGCAGGTCCCCGCGCCCGAGGCGGCGACCCCGGCCGTGACCGTGCTGCAGCCGCGCGACGTGCCACTCGGCGGCGTCCGAGCCATGCAGGTCCGCCGTACGCTCCCCCAGCGCGGCCGCACCACGATCGGCGCCTGGTGCTTCGCCGACCACTACGGGCCGGACGAGGTCGCCGAGACCGGCGGCATGGTCGTGCCGCCGCATCCACACACCGGCTTGCAGACCGTCAGCTGGTTGTTCGAGGGCGAGATCGAGCACCGCGACTCGACGGGTGTGCGTGCGCTCGTGCGCCCGGGCGCGGTGAACCTGATGACCGCGGGCCGCGGCATCTCGCACTCCGAGGTCTCGACGCCGGGCACGACCCGCCTCCACGGCGTGCAGCTCTGGGTCGCGCTTCCGGATGCCTCGCGCCACACGCTGCCCGTCTTCGAGCACGCCGAGACGACGCCGGTGCCGGTCGACGACGCGACGGTGCGCGTGTTCGCCGGAGCGTTGCCAGGGGTCGCGTCCGAAGCATCCGTCACCGTCTTCTCGCCGCTCGTGGGCGCCCAGGTCGAGCTGCCCGCCGGCGGCGAGGCGTGGCTCGACCTAGACCCGGCGTTCGAGCACGGCGTGCTCGTGGACCGCGGCCCGGTGGGCGTGACCGTGCCGAAGCGCGACGACGAGGCGGACGACGCACCGGACGGCGCCGACGCCCTCGCGGTGACCGGTCACACGACGGTGCTCGAGCGCAGCGAGCTCGGATTCCTGGCGGCGGGCTCCGAGGGCGTCCGGCTGCGTGCTTCGGATGCGCCGGTGCGGGTGATCCTGCTCGGTGGCGTGCCGTTCGGCGAGCAGCTGGTCATGTGGTGGAACTTCATCGGCCGCGACCACGACGAGATCGCCGAGTTCCGTCGCCAGTGGCAGTCCGACGTCATCGACGGAGCCGACCCGCACGGCCGCTTCGGCACCGTCGACGACTACCCCGGCGACGCGTTGCCCGCACCCGAGCTGCCGACCGTGCGCCTCAAGCCGCGCGGCTGACCACCCGCGGCGCCCGCCTCGGCGCTACTGCAGCGCCGACGTGAGCCGGGCGAGATTGTCGAGCACGGTCGAGCGCAGCGGCTGCTTCCGCCATTCCTCGAGCGTGAGCTCGCGGCTCATGCTGCGATACCCCGCCTCGACCTCGCGCATGTCGCGCACGAACGAGGCGCCGCGGACCAGCAGCGACACCTCGGCGTTCAGCTCGAACGACCGGATGTCCATGTTGCTCGAGCCGATCACGGCGACGTCGTCGTCGATGGAGAAGTGCTTGGAGTGCAGGATGTACGGCGCCCGGTAGAGGTAGATCTTCACGCCGGTGCGGAGCAGGGCCTCGTAGTACGACCGCTGCGCGTGGTAGACGAGCGCCTGGTCGCCGATCTCCGAGACGAAGAGCTCCACGTGCACGCCGCGCTGCGTCGCGCCGCTGATGGCGTAGAGCATCGACTCGTCGGGCACGAAGTACGGGCTCGTGATGATGATCCGCTCTTTCGCGGCGTACAGCAGCGAGAGGAACAGCTTCAGGTTGTTCTCATTGCGGAAGCCGGGGCCCGACGGCACGACCTGGCAGTCGAGGTTCTGCGCCTCGGCCGGCTGGTCGAACGTGGGGATCTCGGTGACGATGACCTCGCCGGTCTCGAGGTACCAGTCGCTCGAGAAGATCGCGTCGAGTCCCGAGACGATCGGGCCCTCGAGACGTGCGACGAGCTCCTTCCACTTGAGCCCGCGCTTCTCGTTGCTGCGCTTGTTGTACCCGCGGTCGATGATGTTCTGCGAGCCCATGAACGCGACCTCGCCGTCGACGACCAGGATCTTGCGGTGATTGCGCAGGTCGGGGCGCTGATACTTGCCCTTGAACGGCTGCACCGGGAGCATGAGCTGCCAGCGCACCCCCATGTCGGTGAGCCGCTTCAGGGTCTGCTTGTAGCCGCGTACCCGCATCGACGCGATGTGGTCGAGCAGCACGCGCACCGTGACGCCGCGTGCCGCGGCCTCGCCGAGCGCGTCGAAGAACGGCGCCGTGGTCTTGTCGAGCGCGAAGATGTAGAACTCGACGTGCACGTACGCCTTCGCCTCGCGGATCGCCGCGGCCATCTGATCGAGCGAGGCGTGGTACTCCCCCACGAGCTGCGCGCTGTTCGAGCCGACGAGCGGCATCGCCCCGAGGTTGCGGTTCATGCGCACGATGCCCTCGAACCATGACGGCCAGGATCTCGTGTCGCTCACCCGCTCGACGCCGTGCGTGGCCTCGAGGATCGCGCGGTCGACCTCGGCCTGCTTCCGGCGGCGGTGCCGCGGCAGCTTCGGGTTCCCGATGAGCAGGAAGAACAGCACCCCGAAGTACGGGATGAAGAAGATGGCCAGCAGCCACGCCATGCCCGCTGTCGGCTTGCGGTTGCGCGGCACGACGATGATCGCCACGATACGGATGGCGAGGTCGATGAGGAGGAGCCCGACGACGACGAACAGCGCCCAGAACTCCTCGAAGTTCATCGGGTCGAAGCCGGCTTCTCGCGGGCGAACTTCGCCCGCTCCTCCGCCTCGATCCGGGCGTACGCGTCACGCTCGGTGCGGTCGGCGCGGACGATCGCGCGCATCACGATCCAGAAGATCAGCCCGATGAGCACGGTCGGCGCCAACGACCACACGGCGTTCGCCCAGAATTCTTCGACCATAGTGCTCTCAGGATACCCGGCCAGCGGCCGGTTCCCTGCCTCAGCCGGGTGTGATCAGCCCCCAGATGCCCGACCCGACGAGCCACAGCCCGATCGCGGCCACGATGATCCAGATGGTGATCCGCGCCTGCGAGGGCTTCTTGGGGTCGCGCTCCTTGAACGGATCGGTCATCTCACGGCCTCACTTGACCAACGGGAACAGGATCGTCTCGCGGATCCCGAGGCCGGTGATCGCCATCAGCAGACGGTCGATGCCCATGCCCATGCCGCCCGACGGCGGCATGCCGAACTCGAGCGCGCGCAGGAACTCCTCGTCGAGACGCATGGCCTCGGGGTCGCCGCCCGCGGCGAGCTTGGCCTGCTCGACGAACCGCTCGCGTTGCACGACCGGGTCGACGAGCTCGGAGTAGCCGGTCGCGAGCTCGAACCCGCGCACGTACAGGTCCCACTTCTCGACGACGCCGGGGATCGAGCGGTGCCACCGGACGAGCGGGGACGTGTCGAGCGGGAAGTCCATGACGAACGTGGGGCGCTCGAGGCCCGGCTTCACGTGGTGCTCCCAGAGCTCCTCGATGTACTTGCCGGGCAGCGGGTGCTCGATCTCGAGTCCGACGGCGTCGGCGAGCTCCTTCAGCCGCTCGGCGGGCGTCTCGGGCGTGAGCTCCTCGCCCACGGCCTCGGAGAGCGAGCCGTACATCGAGATCCGGTCCCACTCACCACCGAGGTCGAACTCGGTGCCGTCGGCCCAGGTCACGACGTGCGAGCCCGAGACCGCCAGCGCGGCGTCCTGGACGAGCTGCTTGGTGAGGTCGGCGATCGAGTGGTAGTCGCCGTACGCCTCGTAGGCCTCGAGCATCGCGAACTCGGGCGAGTGCGTCGAATCGGCGCCCTCGTTGCGGAAGTTGCGGTTGATCTCGAACACGCGCTCGATGCCGCCGACCACGGCACGCTTGAGGTACAGCTCGGGCGCGATGCGCAGATAGAGCTCGGTGTCGAACGCGTTCGAGTGTGTCACGAAGGGGCGGGCGGATGCTCCGCCGTGCATGACCTGCAGCATCGGCGTCTCGACCTCGACGAAGCCGCGGCCGGCGAACGTGGCCCGCAGACTGGCGTTCACGCGTGCCCGGTCGAGCACGTTCTTCCGCGCCTGATCACGGGCGATGAGGTCGAGGTACCGGCTGCGGACACGCGTCTCCTCGGAGAGCTCCGAGTGCAGGTTCGGCAACGGCAGGATCGTCTTCGCCGCGACGCGCCATTCGCGGACCATGATCGACAGCTCGCCGCGACGGCTCGTGATCACCTCGCCGGAGACGAAGAGGTGGTCGCCGAGGTCGACGAGCTCCTTCCACGCCTTGAGCGACTCCTCGCCGACCTCGGCGAGCGAGACCATCGCCTGGATGCGCGTGCCGTCGCCGGACTGCAGCGCCGCGAAGCACAGCTTTCCCGTGTTGCGCAGGTGCACGACGCGGCCGGCGACGCCGACGGTGTCGCCGCTCGCCTCGTCGACCCCGAGGCCGATGTAACGATCGCGCACCTCGGGGATCGTCGCCGTGATCGGCAGGCTCACCGGGTACGCGCCCCCGCCGAGGGCCGCGCCGTCGTTCAGCCGCTCGCGCTTGGCGAGCCGCACGGCCTTCTGCTCCGAGATCTCCTCGGGGGTCGGCTCGGCTGCGGCGTCGGTCTGCGTGTCGGCCATCGTTCTCTCTCGTCGGCTGGATGAAGCGACCCCCAGCCTACGCGGCGGGCGCGCCCCCGGTGGTCCAGTACGCGCGCCGGCGCCCCCGCGCTGGTCGAGTGAGCTGCGCGCCCGCGCCTCCGCGCTGGTCGAGTGAGCTGCGCGCCAGCGAGCGTATCGAGACCCGGTGAGCCGCTCTCGAGACCAGCCCACCCGGGTCTCGATACGCGTGCTCGTTCCTCGCTCGCTACTCGACCAGCGGGGCGCCGAGCGAGATGAAGGCATTGTCGATGAGCCGCGTCGATCCGACGCGCGCGGCGACGAGCACGAGCGCGGGCCCGGATGCCTCGGGCTCGACGGGCAGCAGGGTCGCCGGGTCGACCACGACCAGGTACTCGGGCTGCACGGACTCGTGCGCGCCGAACACGGCGTCGGCCTCCGCGAGCACCTCCGCGACGCCCTGCGGCGCCGCATCCGCCGCGGCACGCAACGCCTCGAAGAGCGCGAGCGCCGTCTGCCGCTCGACCGGGGACAGGAACCGGTTCCGACTGGAGCGTGCGAGACCGTCGGCCTCCCGCACGGTCGGCACGACCTCGATGGCGATCGGCAGGTTCAGGTCGGCGACCATGCGCTGCACGAGGAACACCTGCTGCGCGTCCTTCTGGCCGAAGCACGCGAGGTCGGGCTGCACGATGCCGAACAGCTTCGCGACGACCGTGAGCATGCCGTCGAAGTGCCCTGGGCGCGAAGCGCCCTCGTACAGGTCGCCGACCTCTCCGGCCGTGACCCGGGTCGACGAGGGGCCTTCGGGGTACATCTCGTCGACCGTGGGGGCGAACACGGCGTCGACCCCGAGCCCCGTGAGCGCGTCGAGGTCGGCGTCGAGCGTGCGCGGGTACCGGTCGAGGTCCTCGTTCGGTCCGAACTGCAGCGGGTTCACGAACACCGAGACGACGACGACATCGGCGAGCTCCTCCGCGCGGCGCACGAGCGCGAGGTGCCCCTCATGCAGGGCGCCCATGGTCGGCACGAACGCGACGGATGCCCCGGCGGCGCGCCGTTCGCGGACGAACGCGCGGAGCGCCGGAACGGTATCGATCACGCGGGGGCGGGCGACGGCGGCCTTCTGCTCGATCACGCGGCTCCTTCAGGCGGCGGCACGATGCCGGCCGCGTCGATCGTACCGGTGCCGTCGGGACCCGGGCCGCTGTCGTGCCTCGCGAGCGCGTTCTCGACGGCGCTGCGCACGAGGGGCGCGAGCACGGCGCCGGGGCGGCCGACCCCGATGCCGTCGAGCAGGCCGCTCGCCTGGTCGACGATGGCGGTCGAGAACGAGGTCGCGGTGTCGATCGCCTCGGCGTATGCGGGCCGGTCGGCCTCGGCCACGACGAACGGCTCGCCGCCCATCTCGACGACGAGCGCCTGCCCGATCGGGAGCACGGGCGCGGGCGCGGTGACAGCGAACCAGCTGCCGGCGAGCCGGGCCAGGTCGATCGACGTGCCCGTGAAGCTCATGGCCGGGTGCACCGCGAGCGGGATGGCGCCCGCGCGGCGGGCGGGGTCGAGCACGCCCGTGCCGTACCTCGCCGCGCTGTGCAGCACGAGCTGGCCCGGCTGCCAGACGCCCGCCGACGCGAGTCCGGCGACGAGCGGCTCGAGCTCGTCGGCGGGCACCGCGAGCAGCACGAGCTCGCTGCGCTCGATGATGTCGGGAACCGGCAGCACGGGCACGTTCGGCAGCATCGCGTCGGCCCTCGTCAGGCTGGCCTCGGAGACCGCGGCGACCCCGGTCAGCGCATGCCCGGCCCCGCCGAGCGCCGCCGCGAGCACCGCGCCGACCCGGCCGGCACCGATGACGCCGACCCCGAGCCGCCCCGCGCGCGTCTCAACCACGCCCAGCTGCCGATCCGGTCTTCACCGAACGGTCGCGGATGGCGGGTGTTTCAGCGCCGCACCCACCACATGCGACCGCTCGGCGAGTGGGTTGGGGCGACGACCGGTCAGCCATGCGCGGCGCCCCAGTGGTGCGTCGTATCGGCGGCCGCACGCGCGACGGACTCGCGCGCGACGGCGTCGAACGCGGCCGTCGCGGCCGCCTCGTCGATGGCCGGCAGCGTGGGCGTCACGGGGCCGGCGACGGTGTGCAGCCGCAGGGTCGCGAGGCGGAGCATCCGGCGCAGCGGCCCGCGCTGGATCGCGACCGACTGCAGGCGCGCGAGCGGCACGAGTGAGAGCCCGCGCAGCAGCACCCCATGCCGGATCGCCGCGACGCCGTCGCGTTCGAGCCAGCCGATGCGGCGCCACGAGAACGGGTGCAGCCACGCCGCGCGGCGCGGCGCGGGCTCGAAGCCGCCGTCGGCGCCACGGCCGGTGAGCCCCGCGGTCAGCGAGTCGCCGAGCGCCTCGGCGGCGCCGGGGAGCAGGAGGTCGAGCACGCGCCGTACGTCGTCGGCGGTGCCGACCGGCAGCACCACGGTGCGCTGGGCGGCCTCATTGCTGGCCGACAGCGACTGCCCGGCGATGTTGATCTTCACGCTCCACCAGCCGAACGGCCGCCACAGCAGCCACTGCGTCGCCTGGACGGCGTGCACCCGGCCGGGCGGCAGCGTCTGGTTCGCCGTCGACAGCAGCCCGTGCCCGATACGGACACCGTCGGGCGTGCCCGCGATCGAGTACCTGAGCGATCGCGTGATCCGCGACCAGACGTAGCTCACGAGACCGATCAGGGCCGGGATGAACGAGAACAGCACCCACCACGTGCGCGTGGCGACGCCGACCGCCAGGACTCCGACGAGCACGAGCATCCAGATCATGGCGCCGCCGAGCGCCGTCGAGCCGATCACGCGGCCGAGCGGGATGTGCACGACCGACTCGGGCGGCGCGAGGTCGGGGTCGAGCTCGGGTGCGAGGAACTCGCCGACGCGGCGGTTGACGAGCTCGCCGACGCGCCCGCGCGACTCGGCGTCACCCGAGGCCTGGCCCTCGGTCGCGCCGGGCACTGCGGCCGCGCCGGCGATCGCCGCCGGGTCGGGCTGCTCCACCGAGGCGGTATGCTCCGCCGGAGCGGCCTGCTGGGATGCCCCGGCCGCCGCCGAGGCATCCGTCACCGGACCCGCCTGGACCGCCGCCTTCGCGGCCCGCGCACCCGAGGCCAGGCGCAGGATGTCGGCGCGCAGGCCGTCGGCCAGCGCCGAGCCCAGGTAGGACAGCTGCACGTTCCCCGACTGGCCCGCGACCGACACGTCGAGCTTCGCCGCGCCGAAGAGGCGCGCGAACAGCGGCCTCGCGACATTGATGCCCTGGATGCGGTCGAGGCGCGCACTGCGGTGGGAGCGGAACAGGATGCCGCTGCGGACCTCCACCGATTCGTCGGTGACCCGGAACGTGTGCATGCGCCACGACAGCCAGAACCCGAAGATGATGGCGATCAGGATCACCGCGACCCCGATCAGCGCCCAGCCGACCAGGCCGTTCATCACGAGGCCGCCGATCGGGTCGCTCGCCCAATCGCCCTGCCACCGGCTGAACTCCTCGTCGAACTCGTCCCCGAGATCGGGCGCGAAGATCGGGATGAACAGCTCGACCAGTCGCTCACGCAGGTTCGCGATGACGAACCCGAGGATCGCGAGCAGCGCGAGCCCACCGCGCAGCAACGGGCTCGCCGGGTGGAGCCGGTGCCATTCGCCGTCGGCCAGCCCGGTCGCGGGCGCGGCGTTCGGGGCCTTCGCGGTCACAGGCCCGCCCGGCGGGTCTCGGCGAGCGCGACCAGCTCGTCGCGGAGCCGGTCGGCCTCCTCGGCGGGGAGCCCGGGCACGGTGACGGCGGTCGCCGCGGCGGCCGTGACGAACTTCAGGTCGGCGAGCCCCATCGCCCGGGCGACCGGCCCGCGCGTGATGTCGACGAGCTGCATGCGACCGTAGGGCACCGCGACCTGACGCTGGAACATGATGCCGCGCCGGAAGACGAGGTCGTCCTCGCGCAAGCGGTACCCGATCGACCGCACGCGTCGGGGCTCGAACGCGATCGAGATGAGCGCGACGACCGCGACCGCGACGGCGATCCACAGCGCCCACTGCTGGTTGCCGAGGAAGTACGCGATGAGCATGCCGGCCGCGAGGACACCCGCGCCGATCACCGAGCCCACGATCTCGACCACGATGTACTTCGGCGAGACGCGCCGCCAGTCGGTGTCCGGGCTGGACGCTCCGTCAGGCGCCGCGTCGGGGGTTCCGGGGGCGTCAGACATGTGCGTGCTCCTCGTGTTGGGCATCGGGGTCATCGGGCGGCGGCAGCGTGCAGAACCACTCGGCGACCAGCCCGGCCGCGAGCATGAGCGCCGCGCCGATCGCGGTGGCCAGGGCCATCCAGACGACTGTGGCGTTGGGGACGACGGCGCGCGTGAGCAGGAACAGCGTGATGCCGATGCCGAGCCCCAGCACGAGGGCCCCCGCGAGGCTCGACGCCTTGGCGAGCACCGCGATGCGCATCGCCCGGAACGGGTCGAGGCGTCGTCGCGAATGCCCGGTCACCGCACGCCGGACCGGCCACGCGAGCACGAGGACGATCGCGGCGACCCCGACGAGCGTGATGGGCAGCGAGAGCGGCGGCACGAGCGCCGTGCCGCCGCTGCTCACCACGAGCAGGTCGCCGAGGTAGCCGAGCACGACACCGCCGACGACGCACGCGATGAGCGACGAGGGATGGGTGCGTCTCACCTTCGGGTCACCTCGTCGGATGCGGCGGCGCGGAGCGCCGAGATCGGTCCGCGCCCGGCGAGCGTCGCGTCGGGCTCCACGTCGAGCCACGGCTGCAGCACGAAGGCCCGTTCCCAGGCGCGCCGGTGCGGCAGGACGAGCCGGTCGTCGGCGATGACGCGGCCGTCGACGTCGATCAGGTCGAGGTCGAGCGTGCGGGCGCCCCAGCGTTCGGTGCGCTCGCGGCCGTGCGCCGCCTCGATCTCGTGCAGACGCTCGAGCAGGGCGTGCGGGTCGAGCGAGGTCTCGATGGCCACGACGCCGTTGAGGTAGCCGGGGGCGTCCGGGTCGACCCCCGAGACGGTGATCGCCGCCGTCTCGTACACCGGCGAGACCGCGACGAGCGCGACCCCGTCGGTGTCGGCGAGCTCGCGCACCGCCTCGGCGATGGTCGCCTCACGGTCGCCCAGGTTGGCGCCGAACGCGATGATGGCGCGGCTCATGCCCGGCTCCGCACGATCGTGACCGAGACATCGGCGAAGGGCACGCTGATCGGCGCGTCGGGCTTGTGCACCGTGACCTCGACCTCGCGCACCGCGGCGAACCCGAGTGCGACGGTCGCGACGCGTTCGGCGACGGTCTCGATGAGGTCGACGGGGTCGCGTTCGACCGCGGCGACGACGGCCTCGGCGAGCTCCCCGTAGTGCACGGTCCGGGCGAGATCGTCGCCCGCCGCGGCGGCCGCCAGGTCGACGAACGCCGTGACGTCGATCACGAACGGCTGACCCGCCTCGCGCTCGAAGTCGAACACGCCGTGGTGCGCGTGCACGCGCACGCCGGTCAGCGTGATGCGGTCGCGAAGATCAGCCACGTCGTCCACTCTGCCACGCACCGAGGACGTCGAGCGCGCGGCGCGTGGAGACGACGTCGTGCACGCGCACCGCCCAGGCGCCGGCCTGCGCCGAAAGCGCGCTGATCACGGCGGTCGGCAGATCACGGTCTTCGACGGGCGCGTCGTCGGGCAGCAGCGACCCGATGAAGCGTTTGCGCGAGGCGCCGACCAGCACGGGAAGGCCGAGGGCGCCCAGCTCGTCGAGGCGCGCGAGCAGCTGCCAGTTGTGCTCCCCGCGCTTGGCGAACCCGAGTCCGGGGTCGAGGATGATCCGTTCGGCCGGCACGCCCGCGGCGACCAGCGCGTCCACCCGCGAGGCCAGCTCGTCGCGGACGTCGTGCACCACGTCCGCATACTCGGCCAGCCGGTCCATGCGGTCCGAGTGGCCTCGCCAGTGCATGGCGACGTAGCGCGCGCCGGACGCCGCGGCGATCGCCGCCATCGCCGCGTCGGCGAGGCCGGCCGACACGTCGTTGATGATCTCGGCGCCGGCCTCGACGGCTGCCTCGGCGGTCGCGGCGCGCATGGTGTCGACGCTCACCCGGATGCCCCGGGCGGAGAGCTCGCGGATCACGGGGATGACCCTGCGGAGCTCCTCGTCCGGCTCGACGCGTGCGGCGCCAGGCCGGGTCGACTCGCCGCCCACGTCGACGAGGTCGGCCCCCTGGGCGACGAGCTCCACGCCGTGCGCGATCGCCGCGTCGGCGTCGAACCACCGCCCGCCGTCGCTGAACGAGTCCGGGGTGACGTTGACGACCCCCATCACGAGCGTCGGCGTCGCGTCAGTCACGTGCATGCCCGGGGCCTGCGCCGATGAGGGCGATGATCTCGGCCCGGGCCACCGGCTCGGCGAGCGCGCCGCGGCTCGCGATCGTGATCGTCGAGCTCCGCTCCTGACGTGCGCCCCGCGTCGTGACGCAGCGGTGCTGGGCGTCGAGCACGACGAGCACGCCACGCGGGTCGAGCCCGGCCACGAGCGTGTCGGCGATCTCCTCGGCGAGTCGTTCCTGCAACTGCGGACGGCGCGCCAGCGTCTCGACCACCGCAGGGATCCGGCCGAGGCCGACCACGCGCTGGCCCGGGAGGTAGGCCACATGGGCCGTCCCGACGAACGGCAGCAGGTGGTGCTCGCACACCGAACGGAACGCGAGGTCGCGGAGCACGACCGCATCGCCGGTGGCCGGCACCCCGGCGTCGGTCTCGCCGATCGGCACCGAGTCGGCGAGGTGGCTCAGCGGGTCGACCGCGAGCCCGCCGAAGAAGTCCGCGTAGGCCTCGGCGACCCGCTGCGGCGTACGCTGCAGGCCAGGCCGGTCCGGGTCTTCCCCGATCGCGAGGAGGATCTCGCGCACGGCGCGCTCGACCCGGGCGGCATCGACCTCGGTCATGGCACCCCCTCCACCGTGCCGGCTACGCCGTGGCCGGCCGCGGGTTCGTTCGCGGCTTCCTGGGCGCTGCGGGCTCCTCGACGGGGGTGTCGCCGGAGTCCACGCCGCCGTCGACCGCACCCTGATCGATGGGCATCTTCTCTTTCGGGAACGTGATCGGCGGCACATCGGACACCGGGCGCTTGTCGCTCGAGAGCCACAGCGGCCGCTCGGGGAGCTTGCGCACGTCCTTGAATATCTCGGCGATCTGGTGGTGGTCGAGCGTCTCCTGCTCGAGCAGCTCGGAGGCGAGCTTGTCGAGGATGTCGCGGTTGTCGTTCAGGACCTGCCAGGCCTCGTCGTGGGCCTGCTCGATGAGCGCGCGCACCTCGCTGTCGACCTTCTCGGCGATCCCCTCGGAGTAGTCGCGCTGGTGGCCCATGTCGCGGCCGAGGAAGACCTCGCCCTGCGACTGGCCGAGCTTCACGGCGCCGACGTTGGCCGACATGCCGAACTCGGTGACCATCTTCCGCGCCGTGGCGGTCGCCTTCTCGATGTCGTTCGACGCCCCGGTCGACGGGTCGTGGAACACGATCTCTTCGGCGACGCGGCCGCCCATGGCGTAGGTCAGCTGGTCGAGCAGCTCGTTCCGGGTCACCGAGTACTTGTCCTCGAGCGGCAGCACCATCGTGTAGCCGAGGGCGCGGCCGCGCGGCAGGATCGTGATCTTCGTGACCGGGTCGGTGTAGTTCATCGCGGCTGCCGCGAGCGCGTGGCCGCCCTCGTGGTACGCCGTGATGAGCTTCTCTTTGTCTTTCATGACGCGCGTGCGACGCTGCGGCCCAGCGATGACCCGGTCGACGGCCTCGTCGAGCGCGCGGTTGTCGATGAGCTGCGCGTTGGAGCGCGCCGTGAGCAGCGCGGCCTCGTTGAGCACGTTCGCGAGGTCGGCACCCGTGAAGCCGGGCGTCTTCCGCGCGAGCACCTCGAGGTCGACGCCGTTGGCGAGCGGCTTGCCCTTCGAGTGCACCTCGAGGATCTTCTGCCGGCCCTTCAGGTCGGGCGCGTCGACGCCGATCTGCCGGTCGAACCGGCCGGGGCGCAGCAGGGCCGGGTCGAGGATGTCGGGCCGGTTCGTGGCGGCGATGAGGATGACGTTGGTCTTCGGGTCGAAGCCGTCCATCTCGACGAGCAGCTGGTTGAGCGTCTGCTCGCGCTCGTCGTGGCCGCCGCCGAGGCCCGCACCGCGGTGCCGGCCGACGGCATCGATCTCGTCGACGAAGATGATCGCGGGCGAGTTCTGCTTGGCCTGCTCGAAGAGGTCGCGCACGCGGCTCGCGCCGACGCCCACGAACATCTCGACGAAGTCGGAGCCCGAGATCGAGTAGAACGGCACGCCGGCCTCGCCGGCGACGGCGCGGGCGAGCAGCGTCTTGCCGGTACCGGGAGGGCCGTAGAGCAGCACGCCCTTGGGGATCCGGGCGCCGACCGCCTGGAACTTCGCGGGCTCCTTGAGGAACTCTTTGATCTCGTGGAGCTCTTCGATCGCCTCTTCGGCGCCGGCGACGTCGTCGAAGGTGACCTTCGGGCTCTCCTTCGAGACCATCTTCGCCTTGGACTTGCCGAACTGCATGACGCGGTTGCCGCCGCCCTGCATGCCCGAGAGCATGATCCAGAAGAAGAGGCCGATCAGCACCAGCGGCAGCAGGATGCCGAGCATCGACAGGAACCAGTTCGGCTGCGGGACCTCGTCGTCGTAGCCGTCGGCGGGGTTGGCCGCGTCGACCGCGGCGACCACGTCGTCGCCGCGCGGCGTGACGTAGTAGAACTGCACCTGTGAGCCGAGCTCCTCGTCGGCCTTCTTGAGCGTGAGGTCGACCCGGTTCTCACCGTCGACGATCTTGACGGCGGCGACCTTGCCGTCGTCGAGCAGCTCGAGACCCTCTTGCGTCGACACCTGCTTGAAGCCGGACGCGGTGATCAGGCTCGACCCGACCCACACGGCGACGATGGCGAGCAGGATGTAGATGATCGGCCCGCGCAGGATCTTCTTCATGTTCATGGTGAGGCAAGGCTATCGTCGCGCCACTGTGCACGCGCTTCATGTTCGCTGAAAGCGCGCCTGCCGCTCAACGCGCGCCTGCCTCGCGGACGAGGTGCGGCCGTCGCGCGGCGGGCCGCGGCGGGGCGTCGTAGCGCACGCGCGCGAGCAGCAGTGCCGCCCAGAGCGACGCGGCGGCGGCGACCCCGACGACGACGGCACGGCCGCGGCGCCGCCGTCGCGGTAGGCGATGATGCCGAGCGCGACGGTGAACGCCCACTCCGCGGTCCAGGCGCCGAGGAAGCTCAGCTGCGCGCGGCGCAGGTTCGGGTTGACGGCATTGCTGGTGAAGGCCGCGACCGCGTCGCGCATCCTCTGCCGGAGCCGGCCCATGCGTGAACTCTAGGGGGCCGCCCGCCCGTTGGTCGAGTAGCGAGCGCCAGCGAGCGTATCGAGACCGTCGCGCCGGGTCTCGATACGCGCAGCTCACTCGACCAACGGCTACGAGTACACGTGCGGCGCGAGGATCGCGACGTCGCGCAGGTTGCGGTAGTTCTCCGCGAAGTCGAGGCCGTAGCCCACGACGAACTGGTTCGGGATGTCGAATCCGAGGTACGTCACGTCGACGTCGACCTTGGCCGCGTCGGGCTTGCGCAGGAGCGCGCAGATCTCGACCGAGGCGGCGCCGCGCGACTCGAGGTTGCCGCGCAGCCAGCTGAGCGTGAGGCCTGAGTCGATGATGTCTTCGACGATGAGCACGTGCTTGCCCGTGAGGTCGGTGTCGAGGTCCTTCAGGATCTTCACGACACCGCTGGACTGCGTGCCGGCGCCGTAGCTCGACACGGCCATCCAGTCCATGTTCACGTGCGGTCGCAGCTCGCGCGCGAGGTCGGCCATGACCATGACCGCGCCCTTCAGGACGCCGACGAGCAGCAGGTCGCGGCCCTCGTAGTCCGTCTCGATGCGGCGCGCGAGCTCGGCGAGCTTCGCCTGGATCTCGGCCTCGGTGACGAGGACCTCGGTCAGGTCGGCCTCGATCTCGCGCGCGTACATGCCTGCTCCTGTCATCCAAGGCGAACGGATGCCTCGAGCCTACGCGCTCGCATCGCCCCCGTTGGTCGAGTGAGCTGCGCGCCAGCGAGCGCAACGAGACCCTGGTGGGCGGCTCGCGAGCACGGGCCGCCGAGTCTCGATACGCGTGCTCGTTCCTCGCGCGCTACTCGACCGACGGGTGCGGCAGCGGTATCGATACGCGTGCTCGTTCCTCGCGCGCTGCTCGTCCGGCGGGAGGGCTCAGTGATCGTGGGGCAGGATCTCGGTCGCCCCGGTCGCCGAGAACACGACGTGTCGTGCGACCCGCGTCGCCTTGGCCCCGCCGGGCAGGTCGATCGGCCCCTGCCCGTGCCACTCCGTCGCCAGGCGTGCCACTTCGAGCGTCTGCGTCCGGCTGAGCGACACCCCGAACTCGCTCGCGACGACGTGCCGGATGATGCGCTGCCGCAGCGCCGCGGGGTTCGCCTCGAGCACGCCGACCGACACCGCGATGCCGGCCTCGGCGGGCTCGCAGATCTCCTCGATGAACTCCTCGATCTGTGCGTCGAACGCGATCTCGTCCTCGCGCAGCTGCTCGGCGGTGCGCGCGAGCGCCTCGGCGATGCCGGGCCCGAGCTCGGCCTCGAGCACCGGGAGCACGCGTTCACGCACGCGCACGCGCGCGTACGAGGCATCCGTGTTGTGGGGGTCGTCCCAGAAGGTCAGGCCCGCGTCCGCGCAGGCCTGCCGGGTCTCTGCCCGCCGGATGCCCAGCAGCGGCCGCGCATACCGCCCGGCGCGCGGCGCCATGCCGGCGAGGCTCGCACCGCCGGACCCGCGCGCGAGGCCCAGCAGCACCGTCTCCGCCTGGTCGTCGAGCGTGTGGCCGAGCAGCACGAGCGCCGCGCCGGTCTCCGCGGCCGCCGCGTCCAGCGCCGTGTAGCGCGCCGTGCGCGCCGCCCCCTCCGGCCCGCCCTCCCCTGCGACCTCGACCCGACGGACGAGCACCGGCTCGAGGCCCAGCTCGTGCGCCTGCGCTGCAGCCCGCGCCGCGACCTCGTGCGAGGCATCCTGCAGCCCGTGATCGACGATCACCGCGCCTGCGCGCGCACCCGCCCGCGGAGCCTCGAACGCGGTCGCCGCGGCGAGCGCGAGCGAGTCGGCGCCGCCCGAGAGCGCGACGAGCACGAGTGCGCCTTCGGCGTCGGGCAGCATCGCGCGCACCGCGCGTCGCACGTTCGCGATCGGCGGGGTCAGGCGCGGCCGGCGTTCGCGCGAGGCATCCGCTCGCTCGTCGGAAGAAGGCTCGGAAGGCATCACGGTAACCTTATTGCGCCGATCGCGGGCCTCGCCCGCGCGCAGACGTTCATCGACAGGAGCACACATGGGCGAGTACGCCGCCGTCATCGAGATCCCCAAGGGCAGCCGGAACAAGTACGAGGTCGACCACGAGACCGGCCGCGTCTTCCTCGACCGCGTGCTGTACACCACGTTCGTCTACCCGACCGACTACGGGTTCTTCGAGAACACCCTCGGCGACGACGGCGACCCGCTGGACGTGCTCGTGCTGCTCGACTACCCGCTGTTCCCGGGCGTGGGCGTGAAGGTGCGCCCGGTAGGCGTGTTCCACATGACGGACGACGGCGGCGGCGACGCGAAGGTCGTCGCGGTGCCCGCGGGCGACCCGCGCTGGAACCACATCCAGGACGTCGAGGATATCCCTGAGTTCAGGCGGAAAGAGATCGAGCACTTCTTCGAGCACTACAAGGACCTCGAGCCCGGGAAGTGGGTCAAGACCGAGGGCTGGGCGAACGCGGCCGAGGCCGAGTCGCTGATCCAGAAGGCCATCGAGGCGTTCCCGGGTCACTGACCCGACCGCACCATCCGAGCACGGCACGAAGGGGCGCGAACCGCGAGGTTCGCGCCCCTTCGTGGTCATGCGCAAATCCTTGCTCAGGAAGATCGGCTGGACACGCCGCGCCGCGGCGCGCGGCTCGCCGACGAGGCATCCGATCTTCCTGAGCAACGAAGAGCGAGCGTCGTCTTGACTCGAGCGAATGCCTCGAGCGGATGCCTCGAGGTCAGCCCGCGGGCCGGGCCGCCGCCGACGGCGAGCCCCAGATGGGCCAGATGCGCACCGTCTTGCCATAGTCGGGCGCCTCGAGGATCTGGCCGCCGCCCAGGTAGATCGCAACGTGGTAGTAGCTGCCACCGCCGCCCCAGAACAGCAGGTCGCCGCGTTGCGCGTCGCGCACCGAGATCGCCTTGCCCTGGTTCGCGAGCGTGAAGTACTGGTTCGTGGCCGAGTGCGTGCCGATATAGATGCCGGCGGCGCCGTAGGCCGCACGCGTGAGGCCCGAGCAGTCCCAGGTGTTGACGGAGTCGCCCGGGGAGGCGTACCACTTGCCGAGCTGGGCGCTCGCGAACCCGATCGCGGTCTCGACCGCGCCCTGGTTCGGCACCGACGGGTTCGGCACGGGAACCGGGACGGGCGCGGGCGCCGGCGCGCTCCCGCCGCCGCCACCGCCGGGTGCCGGAGCGGGTGCGGGCGCCGGGGCCGGCACGGGCGGTGCGTTCCGCATGGCCTCTTCGGCCGCGGCCCGCTGCTGCCCCTCGACGCGTTCGCGTTCGAGCGCGGCCGTCGTGTCCTTGAGCAGCGCGAGTTGTTCGTACAGCTCGGCTGAGCGACGCTCCTGCTCGGTGACCGCGGCGATCGACGCGGCGGCTGCGCGCTGCGACGCGGCGGCGTCCTCTTCCGCCGCCTTGGCGAGCTTCTCCCGCTCGGCCGTGGCGGTCTTCGCCTGATCGCCCAGCGCATCGGCCGAGTTCTTGTCGGCGAGCGCCTGGTCGTAGAGCGCCTGCGATCGCTCGCCGAGCTTGCTGGCCGTGCCGAGCTGCTTCAGCAGGCCGTCGGGGTCGCCCGAGAACGCCAGCTCGGTCGTGAGCCCGCCGTCGGCGCGCTTGGCGAGGTGCGCGGCCATCAGGCCCGCACGCATCCGCGACAGCTCGGCGACGGCCTGGGCTTCTTCGGCCTGCCGGCCGAGCTGGTCGGCGCGCTCCTGCGCACTGTCGCGCGCGATGAGCGTGTTGCGGTACTTCTCGTCGGCGATGCGCGAGGCCTGCACCGCGGCGTCCGCGGTCGCCCGCAGGCCGTCGAGCAGCTCGCCGAGCCGCGTGATCTCGGCCTGCTTGGTCTGCTCGTTCTGCTTCGCCTGCTCGATCTCACCCCACGAGGGGTAGTCGGGGGTGGCGTAGGCCGGCCCGCCGGCCAGGCCGATCGATGCCGTGACGGCGCCGATGGCGACGGTCGAGAAGACCGTCGCGGGCTTCACCCGGGATACCGGGCGCGTGCGATGCTCAGCCAAGTCCAACTCCTCGGTCGGCCATGAACGAGATCGGGTCGATGCGCGAGCCACCAATCCAGACCTCGTAGTGCAGGTGGCACCCGGTCGATGCCCCGGTCGTGCCGCTCGACGCGATGTTCTGCCCGGCGTCGACCCACTGCCCCTGACCCACGAACGTACCACCGGGGCGGATGTGGGCGTATCCGGTCCAGACGCCGCCGCCGTGGTCGATCTGCACGTAGTTGCCGTAGGTGCCCGACCAGCCCGCGAAGCGGACGACGCCGCTGTTGGCGGCGTAGATCGGCGAGGAGCATCCGGTGCCGAGGTCCACGGCGTAGTGGAACGAGTTCGAGCAGCCGCCGCCCGTGCAGATCGAGCCGCGTGCGCCATAGCCCGAGGTGATGCGACCCGCGGCGGGGCTCGCCCACCCCGAGCTGACGACGGTGCCCGGGCTGCCGGCGCGCATGGCCTCCTCACGGCGCTTGCGCTCCTCCTCCTGGCGGATGCGCTCGCCCTCCTCGTACGCGGCCGTGGTCTTCGCCTCGGTGTCGCGCAGGAACGCGAGCTGCTGATCGAGCTCGATCTTCTTCGCCTGCGATTCGGAGAGCGCGGCCTCGGCGGCGGCCTGCGCCGCCTGCGCGGCTTCGAGGGCTTCCTCGGCGGCGATGCGGAGCGCCTCGCGTTCGCCGCGGGCGACGTCGGCCTGCTCGCCGAGCGAGGTCGCGGAGTTCGCCTTGGCTTGGGCCTGCTCGTAGATCGACGAGGTGCGTTCGACCATCTTGTCCATGCTGCCGAGCTTCGCGAGGAGTTCATCGGTCGCCGCGGCGTCGCCGGAGTCGAACATGAGGTTCACGCCGAGATCGCTCGAGCCCGTGCGGAACAGCTGCGCCGCGACCTGGCCCGCGTTGCGCTTCGCGTCGCCGGCTTCCGTCGCCGCGGAGTCGGCCTGCGCCTGCAGCTCGTCGGCACGGCGGACGGCGTCGTCGTAGCGCTGCTGCGCGGCGATGAGCTCGTCGGTGCGGCGCATGGCCTCGGCGCGCGTGGTCTCGACGTTCGCCTCGAGCTGCCCGATGAGCGAGATGATCTGGTCGACCGCCTGCGACGCGGCCGCGGTGTTCGCCTTCGCGGCCTGCAGCTCGGACCAGGTCGGATAGTCGGCGGCGAAGGCCGGTGAGATCGGCTGCGCGAGCGGCAGCGTGATCGCCATGACCGCGGCGGCGGCCGCGGCGAGAAGCCGCTGGGGTCCGGATCGGGCCGGTCCGGATCGGGCCGGTCCGGATCGGCGGGGCCGGCGTCGCGGGCGCGTCCGCTCGGGCGCGGTCGCACGTTTCGCGGCAGTTCGGTTCATTCCAGTCCCCGTCCACGCGAGGGTCCGGCCCCCGCGCCAAGTTTCCGTCAGCAGGCGATCACAGCCACGCTAGGCAGCGATCGGCTCGGATCCGGGATTTCGGCTCCGCGTGCCGCAAACGCGGTTCACGGGCGTGAACACCTCGGCGCGAGGCATCCGCCGGAGTCGTTTTGGAATCTCACGCCCGAGCACGTATGCTTTCCTCTCGGTGGTTGTGCCAGTCACGACTTCCGGCCCCATCGTTTAGCGGCCTAGGACACCGCCCTTTCACGGCGGCAGCACGGGTTCGAATCCCGTTGGGGTCACCGCGAACGGCGGGTATAATTTCACAAGCATGGCCCTGTAGCGCAGTTGGTTAGCGTGCCGCCCTGTCACGGCGGAGGTCGCGGGTTCAAGTCCCGTCAGGGTCGCCAAGGCGACAAGCCCTTTCGAGAGAAGGGGCTTTCTCCTTATCGAGGCACGGTTTCGACGTCAGTCGGGCGGATGCCACGAGGCTCTGTAGCTCAGTTGGTAGAGCGTTCGACTGAAAATCGAAAGGTCACCGGATCGATGCCGGTCGGAGCCACCACGAAACCCCCGGGCGACCGGGGGTTTTCTTGTTCTGGAACCTCACCAGATGACGCCGCCGCCGATCGAGATACCTCCCCAGGTGAGCGCGATGAAGATCGCAGCGAACACCACGGGTGCGATGCCTTTCCCGCTCCGGGCGAGGCCCTTCAGTAGCGCGATCACGCCGAGGACCGCGGCGACGATCGACAGACCGCCGCCCACGATCAGCCCGATGAACAGCGGGATGGGCATCAGGACGAGTCCAGCTAGTGCAACCCAGAAGGCCGCCCACGCGGTTGGGTTCGTTTGGCGTTCAACGGCGTTCGACATGGGATCGATCCTCTCACCCGTCACACTGAAGATGCTTCAAAGGGCACCCGTACGCCATCTCTACGACACGCTCAGGCAGTCCGCGAGTGCGTCGAGATTAGCCCCGCAGCACTCCGGGAAGGCGAGCGCCGAGGCGGATGCACGATGCCTGCCGCTCGCTCTGAAGGATGCCGCTAACCCAAGAAGTAGTTCTGCAAAACTCACACCCTGAGCGTTAGAATTGCAACATGGAATCACGCGTAGCGCTTCGGGTGCTCGCCGAGGTGACGGAGTCTCAGTGGGGGCTGGTCACGTCGGCGCAGGCGCTCGCGCGTGGTGTGAGCCACATGAACCTCGCCCGTCTGGTCGACTCAGGCGACCTCATCCGGCTCGCCCATGGCGTGTACCGGGATGCCGGCGCGCCCGGCCCCGAGCACGAGGAGCTGCACGCTGCATGGCTCGCGACCGAGCCCAAACGACTCGCCTACGAGAGGCTGGCGGATCGCCCGCCGAGCGCCGTCGTCTCCGGCGAATCGGCCGCGAGCCTGCACGCTATCGGCAACCTCCGCGCCACGCGCAGTGAACTGACTACGGCAACCCGGCGGCAGACGCGACGAACCGACGTCCACTATCGAACGCGAAAACTCCCCGCCGAGGACGTCACAGTGCGCGGCGGCCTGCCGGTGACGACTCGTGAGCGCACGATCGCCGACCTCGTCGAAACCCGCGAAGACCTCACCAACGTCGGCAATGCGCTCCGCGACGCGGTCAATCAATCTGAACTGGACACCAGCCGACTCGCCGAACTGCTGGCACCACTCGCCGAACGAAACGGCCACCGCAGGGGCGACGGGGCAGCGCTGCTCGCCGAGCTCTTTCGAATCGCCGGAATCGATCGTGACGGTGTGATCAAGCGAATCGCCGCAGTGCCGGAGCTCAGCGCTCGCATCACGGTGGAGAATCTGGAGCGCCTCGCGAAGGTCGATGTTTCAACGCTGCGAGATCCGGCTCATCGACACCTGGCCATGACGCTGCAACCGCTCTTCGAGCAACTCGCTGTCAAGTCAGAGGAACTCCGTCGCGCGCTGGAATCGGTGGGTCACGACCGCGATGATGTCGCAGCCGGTGCAGACGGCCCGGCACTCGCAGAGATCCGCCAGGTCGCCGATGCCATGACGTCGGCTGACTGGGCCCGCCTCGCCAGCGCCCTTCAGCTCGCACGACCCCCGGAGGAGATCGACCACTCATGACCGAGCCCGAGAAGTACGGCAGCCCTGCCGCCGTCGAGTCCGCGATCAACGCCGCAGCCCGCAGAGCCAACGCTGCCGACCCGTCGCTCACGGTGCAGGAACGAGTACGGCTCGAGTACTTCAATCGGTTCCTGAGCCGCATCTTCTCCGAACCGGACAACACCGAGTGGATGCTCAAGGGCGGCACGAGCATGCTCGCCCGGGTGCCTTCCGCACGCGCGACGGTCGATGTCGACCTCTTCCGCGCGAACCGCTCGATCGACGCCGCCCTTGACGACCTCCGCCGGCTGGCAGTCCTCGATCTCGGCGACTTCTTCCGATTCGAATACCTCGATCACACCAGCGCGGTGGGCGGGGACCAGCAGACCTCCACCGAGGGGTACGGCGTCCGTTTCGACGTGTACGTCGGCGTCAAGCGGAAGAACCCACTGCACGTCGACCTCGTCGTCAACGCCCTCACCACCGGCGACGCCGATACCGCCAGCCCCGCCAACGCCCTCGATCTTCCGAGGCTTCCAAGCCACCCGTACCGCCTCTATCCAGTCGTCGACCAGATCGCCGACAAAGTCTGCGCAACCCTCGTACGCTACGGCGGTCACCCGTCGAGCCGAGAGAAGGACCTCGTCGACCTCGTCGTGCTCGCCGTCACCCAAGACGTCGACGCTCACCAGCTGCGCCGGGCACTCGAAGGCGAGGCACGCAACCGGTCTCTGGCGCTGCCCGTCGAGTTCACCGTCCCAGCCGCTTGGGGTGCCCGCTACGCCAAGCTCGCCGCGCCTCTCCCGGCATGCACCGACTTCCGCACGGTCGTCGCCGCGACGGGACTCATGCGGTCATTCCTCGACCCGATCCTCGCCGGCGGCGCCGAACAGATGGCTTGGCATCATGACCTGCGCGCTTGGATGCCCTGAGACCGGCCCGAGCCGTGCAGACAGCCACAGTCTTGACCGCGACAGGGAGCGGGGCAGAGCGGAGGCCGCGCCGTCCTGATCTGCCTGCTACTGAACGGCGACGAAGACGTCGTCGCCGAACATGCCCGGAGTCACCCGGATGAGGCCGTTGCCGTCGGCGGGGATGGCGATGACTTCGTTGCCGGTCGAGACACCGCCCGTGTAGAGCTCGTCGAATCCGAGTGCGGGTTCTGGCGCGACCGCGGTGTGGTCGGAGGGGGTGAGGACTTCGCCGGTGGCCGTGACGAAGTCGAGGCCGACCATGGCGGCAAAGCCGGAGTCGGCGCCGGTGTAGGTGATGGTGGTGTTGATGATGGCGTACACGAAGCCTTCAGGGGGTGCTTCGTTGAACATGTTGGCGGCAAGCACGGCGTCGGTGCCGTTGAGGGTGACGCTGTTGATGACGACGTCGTATTCGTCGCCGCTGATCACGGTGCCGAGCGGGACGGGGTTCTCGCGGGTCCCTGCTTCCGGCGCAGCTGCCCCCTCAGACGGCTCTTCTTCGGTGACAGTCTCGGATTCGTCCGTGGCGGCGGACGGTTCGGTGATCGTGACGTCGGTGCCTCCGAACGCGTCGCTGAAGGATGTTGCGACGACGGCGAAGAACACGATGAAACCGACGACCGTGCCGACGATCGATGCGATGAGGGCAGTGATCGCCGGCCACTTCTTGCCGTTGAGGAACAGCGCGACGATCGAGAGGACGAACGCGATCGGAAGCAGAATCCAGCCGACGATGAGTGCGCCCGGGATGCACGCGAACAGGAAGCCGACCGCTGCGGTGATCAGCGCGATGATACTGAGGACATGCGGCTTGCTCGCTGCCGCCGCGGGCGCGAGCGTGCTCTGCGGTGCGAGTCCGGTGATGGTGGCGCTCGTGCCGGGGGCGGTGTGCTCAGTCCACTGGGCTCCGTCCCAGTAACGCTGGGCGCCGTTGCCGTCGTCGTACCAACCTGCGGGGGTGTTGTGGTTCGTCGGGTCGCTCACGATGGATCATCCTGGCAGGCAGACGCGGCAGATGCTGTGTTGTTCCTACGCCCCAGAACGGGGGTGTCTTGGGCAGCGCCACGCTCTACGGAGGCGAGAACCTCATGCCTGGTGCGGGCTCGCCAGGATGCTCGCCTAAGCCGTGGTCGGCTAGAACATCAGCTCGAACGCAGCCCGCTGAAGCAGGAATCCGATCACCACGGCGGCAGTGATCCCGAGAAGCACCCACAGGCCGACCTTCGTCGATCGAGAGGCCGCGTGCTCAAGCTTCATGCCGGGTTCCCAGTCTTCCAACCGCCTCGCCATCGGCGCCTGTGGTTCGGCTCTCGCCGGCGGGGGCCATGGCTGGGTGTGTTCGCTCCACGCCCGACCGTCCCACCAGCGGAAGACCGGCGCGCCCGCCGGATCGTTGTACCAGCCGGGCGGCGGAATCGGTGGGGTTGAGGCCATGGGTGCAGCGTAATCCTCGAACGGCGGAGAGCTTGGAGCACATCCTCCCGGTGAAGAGGCCGACGATCTCCGCATCTATGCAATGATTCACCGCATGAGCCTGTGGAGCACTGATGCCGAGGCTGGGGCGCTGGCCGGCGTGCGCGTGGTCGACTTCGGGCAGTACATCGCGGGGCCGATGGCCGCGATGCTGCTCGCGGATCAGGGGGCCGACGTCATCCGCGTCGACCCGCCGGGCGGGCCGAGATGGCCTTCCCCCGCGAACGCGGCGCTGCTGCGGGGCCGCCGGAGCGTCGTGCTCGACCTCACGTCGGAGGAGGATCGCGAGCGGGCGGTGAAGCTCGTCGCGTCCGCCGATGTGGTGATCGAGAACTTCCGGCCCGGCGTGATGGACCGGCTCGGGCTCGGCGCCGGACGGTTCACGCGCATCGCGCCGCAGCTCATCTTCTGCTCGATGCCCGGCTTCGGCGCCGACGACGAACGCGCCGACCTGCCGGGCTGGGAGGGCGTGGTCATGGCCGCGGGCGGCGGCTACTCACTGACCGGGCTGCGCATCGGCGGCTCGACCACCGCCGGCAGCCCGGCGGCGTTCTCGCCGGCGCCGCTCGCGTCGGTGTTCGCCGCACTCGAGACCGCGATGGCGGTCGGCGCAGCACTGATCGCGCGCGATCGCGACGGACGCGGCCAGCGCATCGAGGTGCCGCTGTTCGATGCCCTGTTCGAGGCGAGCGGCGTGCAGGGCATGTCACTCGAACGCAGCCCCCTCCGCGGCACGAGCTTCGGCAGCGGCCTGTTCCGCTGCGCGGACGGCCGGCACCTGACGTTCGTCGCGCAGTGGTTCCGGCATCTCGTCTGGTTCGTCGAGGCCGCGGGCAGGCAGGACTGGATCGACGAGGGCCTCGTCGACCTCGACCGACTGCGGGCCGACCCCGAAGCCGCCGCCGAGTTGCAGCGCCGCCTCACCGACCTCTTCGCGACCCGCGACGCGTTGGAGTGGGAGGAGCTCGGGCGGCAACACGGATGCAGCCTCGCCATGGTGCGGTCGACCGCCGAGTTCGCGGCCGAGCCGGCGGCGACCGAGTCGGGAGCCCTCGCGCGCGTCGTCGACCCGCTGCTCGGCGAGCTCCTCGTACCGGGCATCGCGGTCGACCTCACCCGGTCCGCGGGGCGCATCGCGCCGCGGACCGCGCCAGGCGCGGACACCGCCACCGTCATCGCGGCGCTCGATGCGCTGCCGGGACCGGGCGCGGCACCCGAACCGGCACCGGAACCGGCGCACGAACCCGCGCCCGCGACCCGGCGGGCGCCTCGGCGGGCACCCCTCGACGGCATCCGGGTGCTCGACCTGTCCCGGGTCGTCGCCGCACCGACCACCGGCAAGCTGCTCGCCCAGCTCGGCGCCGACGTCGTCAAGCTGGACGTCGACCCGGCGGGAAGCACGGCCGCGTTCGAGGAGCCCCTGTTCCACGTCCACCTCAACCGGGGCAAACAGACCGTCATCGCCGACCTCTTCACCGAGGAGGGCCGGGGCGTGTTCGCGGACCTCGTGGCCTCGTGCGACATCCTCGTGCAGAACTTCACGCTCGGCACGGCCGAGCGTCTCGGCACGAGCGACGAGCAGGTCCGGAAGCTCGCCCCAGGGCTCGTGAACCTCTACCTCAATGCGTTCGGCACCAGGGGGCCATGGGCCGGACATCGCGGCTATGCCGAGCTCGCGAACGTGTCGTCGGGGCTGTCGCACTTCACGCTCGGCGACGGGATGCCGCCCAGCGGATCTTCGCCGTCCATCGATTTCCCGCGCTGGATCTTCACCGACTACGCCACGGGCGTGCTCGGAGCGTTCGGCGCCATCCTGGGCCTGCTCGACCGCAGCAGCACGAACCGGGGCCAGCTGGTCGAGACCTCGCTGCTCAGGGCGACGGCACTCGAGCAGATCCCGTGGATCGTCGGCGACCCCGACGCGGCGATCGCACGATCGTGCGGACGCGCGGCGACCGGCTGGGACGCACTGCAACGGCTGTATGCGACCGCCGATGGCTGGCTCTTCCTGGGAGCCGCGCCCTCGCAGACGCCCCAAGTGCGCGCCGCGCTCGGGCTCGAACCCGACGCCGCGCTCGGACTCGAACCCGACGCCGCACCCGTCGACCTGGAGTCCGAGCTCGAGGCCCGCCTGGCCCGGCTCCGCGCCGACGAGGCGTGCCGCGCGCTCCACGCTGCCGGCGTCGGCGCGCACGAGGTGACCAGCCTGCCGGGCCTCATGCGCGAGGGCGGACCGGTCGACCGGCGCGGGCTCCGCGCGAGCGATCGATCGCCGCGCCACGGCGAGGTGGTCATGCCCGGCCCGGTCGTGCGCTTCTCGGAGACGCCCATGCGAGCCGGCACCCTGCCCGCGGAGTTCGGCGCCGACCTCGACGCGGTGCGCGCCCGGGCGGCGCGCTGAGCGGGTTCCACCCAGGTCACCGCGCCCAGGGAAAGGGGCCGCCGGGCCGGCGAGGAGGATTCACCGGCCCGGCCACCGAAGCCCCACGCGGGTAGATCGCGGTCGGCATCGATGGCGCAGGTCCCTTGGAGTGCGCGTCTTCAAGCGGAAGCGAAGTGCAAGCCCCCCGGCTTCAACTCCCGCGACCACGCCGTTCACGGTGTTGAGGAGGCTGATTACCCGAAAATCAGCCGCCGCCGACCCGGCGTGGTGCCCCGATCATAGCAACTTCGTCGCGTGAATCGTCGAGCCGATCCGCACGCGTCGAACCACGGAACAACCATGTCCGTCATCGGAACAGAATGACGACGAACGCTCGTGCGGTTCGTCTCGCCGACGTACGCTGAACCCACGGCGGCCGACGGGACTTTCGCGACGACGACCTCACCCGAGCGAACTCGCCTCTGCCATCTCACTGGCCGGTGACGTGGATCTGATGCGCGGATGGGATGAACATGGGCCTTCTCGTCTACAACGGCGGTACGGCGATCGAGATCCCCGACCGCACGCTCGCACATCTGCAGGCCGTCTTCATCGACAAGCTGCGCCGGCTCGAGAACTTCTCGTTCTGCTGGGACGACGGTCCGCGCCGATACGTGCTCTGGCTCGGCCCGGCCGTGCCGCTCGAGTTCATCTATTCGGGCAACCGGGCGCCGGCGCTGAACCGTCGCTGGCTCGAGCAGCTCGCGATGTCCGCGGGCGCGAGCGGCGGCCTCGTCGTCATGCCCGAGCCGCCGATGCCCGAACCCCAGGCGGCCCAGTCACCCCAGTCACCCCAGGCACCGCAGGCACCGCAGGCACCGCAGAGCCAGCCGGCCTAGCGAGTGAGCGTCGCGTTCGGCAGCTCGCCGTAGGCCGCGCGGTAGTCGGCCGCGAACCGCGACAGATGCACGAACCCCCATCGCCGGGCGATGCCCGCGGTCGATGCGCCCGGCTCGGCGGCGAGCAGGTCGGCGCGCGCGCCCTCGAGCCGGATGCGGCGCAGCCGCTCGCGCGGCCCCTCTCCGAGCTCGCGTACGAATGCGGCGTGCAGGCCGCGCGATGAGACCGACACGGCGGCGGCGACCTCCTGCACGCTGATCGGCTCGCCCGCGTGCTCGTGCAGGTACTCGAGTGCGCGCGCGACCGTGGTCCGGCCCGCCCGCGGCGTGGCGCGGTCGCGCCAGCCGGTCGGGTAGACGTGCAGGAACGCCATCGCGAGCCGGTGGAAGGCGGCCTGTTCGATGATCGGCGACTCGAACGCCTCCGGTGCGGCGGCCATCGCGAGCCGGATGCCTCGGGCCGTCGCCTGCCAGTACCGCGCCGCCTCGCGTGAGACGGGACGGGTGCTGAGCCGGTGCACACGCGCGCCGTCGTCTCCGGTCGCCTGGCGCGCGACGTCCTCGACCGCTCGCCGATCGAGCGCGATCGCGCGCGCGTGCACGGTGTCCCAGGTCGCGACCAGCCCGTCGTCGGGGGCGAGGTAGGGCATGGAGAGATCGACCTCGCGGCCCCGGTGCTCCACGCGGTATCGCTCACCGCGGCTCTCGACGACGATAAGCTCCTCGGCGCCGGCGTGAGCCGAGCCCGGGGTCTCGAACGCGTACTCGGCGAGCGAGAATCGCGGCGCGCGCGCGAGCTCGAGCCTGGTGCGGAACTCCGCCGGCTCGCCACTGCCGAGCCGCAGTGCGGGGAAGTACGGGGCGAGCGCCTGTTCGGCCGCGCCAGGGTCGACGAGCGTCATCGACGCGAGCTCGATCCTCGCGATCGGTCGCGGCCTCGACCCCGGTCCGTTCATCGGCGCAACGCCTCGGACGGGAGCTCCCCGTACGCGGCGAGATAGCTCGCCTCGAACCGGTCCACGTGTGCGAAGCCCCAGCGTCGGGCGACCTCGGGCACGTTCGTCGTCTCAGTGCTCCCGGCCCGCAGTTGGGTCCGCGCCGCGTCGAGCCGGACGCGCTGCAGCGCACGGCGAGGCGTCTCGCCGAGCTCGCGCGTGAACGCGTAATGCAGGCCGCGCGTGGAGATCGGCACGGCCTGGGCGATGTCCTGGACCGTGATCGGTTCACCGGCGTGGGCGTGCACGAAGTCCATGGCCCGGCGCACGGTCGCCGAGAGATCCGACGGGGTGCGCTCGGCGGGCTCGTCCCGCCAGTTCGTGGGGAACGCATGCAGGAACGCGGTCGCGAGCTGCTCGAACACGGAACGCTCGATCATGGGCTCGCCGAGCAGCTCGGGTGCGGTGGCCACGGTGCCGCGCACGTCGGCGACGACGGCCCGCCAGTGGCGGAGCGCGGCGGCGTCGCCCGGGCGATACCCCGTGCGGCGGAGCCGCAGGTCCTCGCGCCCCGACGCCGCACGGGCGACGGCGCCGAGCGAGGCCGGCGCCAGACCGATCGCGACGCATTCCACCGCCGACCAGTGCCCGGCGAGTCCGTCGCGCGGGGCGAGGAAGGCGTCGGCGGACGCGATCTCGGCTCGGCCGTGGCTCAGCGCGTAGTCCCGGCCGGTGCTGTGCACGACCGTGAAGTCGTCGGTGTTGGAGACCCCGCCTCCGCGTCCCTCGAACGCGTAGTCGATGACGCGGAATGAGCTCGCCGCCGTGGAGGCGACGCGCGCGCGGATGCCCGATGACGCGGCCCGGGTGAATCGGATCGAGGGGAAGTACTGTTCGAGGGCGCGCTCGGCTCCGGCGGCGTCGAGTGCGACGACGCCGGTGACACTGATGCCGGCCACGCCAGCCTCCTCGCTCAGCCCCACGAGCTGGGGGGGTGGGGCCAGCCTAGGCGACGGTCCCGCCCGATCGCTCGCCGCCGTCGCCGCGCGATGACGCCCGGTGACGCTCGACGGCGGCGACCTCTGAGGCGGTGCCGAAGCGCCGTCGGTGCCAGAGGCCGATGACCTCGAGCGCCACCCACGACGCCGGCACCACGATCGCCATGTCGATGAGTGTGCCGGGCCCGGGCATCTGGAGCTGCAGGAACTCGATCGCGATCGGCACGGTCAGCACGAGCACGAGCCCGGCGACCATGGCCAGCACCACGGCCGCCTTGATCCACGTGAACGGCCGCGAGAGCACCGTGAGGATCCACAGCCCGATGAGCGCGAGCGTCACCATGCTCGCGGTGCGCACCGCCGCCTCGGGCTCGCCCAGCGCCCTCGCGTGCCCGGAGACGATGGCGATCGCGATCGCGACGACGAGGCCGGCGGGGATCGCGAACGAGAGCGACCGGCGCAGGAACCCCGGCACGTAGCGCCTCGCGTTCGGCAGCATGGCCAGCAGGAACGCCGGGATGCCGATGGTGAGCCCGTCGGTGATCGACAGCTGCCGTGGCAGCAGCGGGAACGGCCACAGCAGGATGCCGAACAGCACCGACATCGCGATCGCGTACGAGGTCTTCGAGAGGAACAGCATCGACACGCGCTCGATGTTGGCGATGACCTTGCGCCCTTCGGCGACGACGCCCGGCAGGTGCGAGAACCGGCCGTCGAGGAGCACGATCCGGGCGACGGCCCTCGTCGCGGCCGATCCGGACGCCATCGCGATGCCGAGGTCGGCGTCCTTGATCGCGAGCGCGTCGTTGACCCCGTCGCCGGTCATCGCGACGGTGTGGCCGCCGGCTTTCAGCGCGCGCACCATGTCGCGTTTCTGGGTCGGCGACACCCGGCCGAACACGAGGTGCTCGTCGAGCACGCGGGTGAGGTCCGCCTGGTCGGCGGGCAGCTCACGCGCGTCGAAGCCGTCGCCCGCGTCGAGCCCGACCTCGCGCGCGACGGCCGCGACCGTGAGCGGGTTGTCGCCCGAGATGATGCGGACGCCGACCCCCTCCTTCTCGAAGTACGCGAGCGTCGCGGCGGCGTCGGAGCGGACGACCTCGCGGAACGTCAGCAGCACGACGGGTCGGAGCCCGGCGGGCAGCACCGCGCGGTCGGTCTCGGCCTCGGTGAGCGGTTCGGGCGCGAAGCCCAGCAGCAGCGTGCGCCGGCCGGTCGCGGCGAGCGTGCGGGCACGCTCGAGGGCGACGGATGCCTCGGCGCCGTCGCCGTCCGAGAACATGAACTCGGGCGCGCCGAGGACCCACGTGCCGCGGGCATCGTCGTCGAACGACACCGCGCTCCATTTGCGCGCGGACGAGAACTCGATGCGGGCCGAGGCCTCGGGCGAGGCATCCGTGAACTCGTCGGTGAGGCAGCGCGCGGTCGCGTTCGCGGCCGGCTCGGTGCCGTACCAGGCGAGTGCGCGACGCCAGCCCTCCGGCAGGTCGTCGCCGGGACGCCCGTCGTCGAGCGCGTGCACCGCGTCGAACCGCACCTCGCCGGTCGTGATCGTGCCGGTCTTGTCGAGGCAGATGACGTCCACGCGCGCGAGGCCCTCGACCGCGGGCAGTTCTTGCACGAGCACCTGATGCATGCTCAGCCGGACGGCGCCGACCGCGAACGCGATGCTCGTCATGAGCACGAGGCCGAGCGGGATCATCGCGATGACCGCAGCGACCGAGGCGACGGCAGCCTCACGCCACTCCCCCGTGTCGATCGCGTGCTCCCAGCCGCCGGCGGCCTGCATGTTCGCGTTCACGACGATGGCCATGATCGGGAAGATCGCCCACGTGATCCAGCGCAGGATGCGGTCGATCGAACGTCGGAGCTCGGAGTTCACGAGCGAGAACCGCTTGGCCTCTGCGGTGAGCTTGGCCGCGAAGGCCGCGTCGCCCACGGCCGTGACCCGTGCGAGCCCATCGCCGCCGACCACGATCGACCCGGAGAGCAGACGGTCCCCTGGCAGCTTGTCGACCGGGTCGGACTCGCCCGTGAGCAGCGACTCGTCGGCCTCGAGGCGCGTGGCGTCGAGGACCGAGGCATCCGCCGTGATCTGGTCGCCCGAGCGCACGACGAGGAGGTCGTCGAGCACGATGCCGCGCACCTCGATCTCCTGCTCGACACCGTCTCGGAGCACGCGCGCCTTCGGCGCGTGCATGAGCGCGAGCCGGTCGAGTGCGCGCTTCGCGCGGTACTCCTGCGTCACGCCGACCACCGCGTTCGCGATCGCGGCGAGGCCGAACAGCGCGTCCTGCCAGTACCCGAGGATGAGCAGCAGTGTGAAGCCGGCGACCACGATGCCGTTGAACAGCGTCAGCACGTTCGCCCGGAGGATGCTCCAGATGCTGCGGCTCGAGGCATCCGTCACCGTGTTGGCCCGGCCCGACGCGACGCGCTCGGCGACCTCGGCCGCCGTGAGGCCGCGCTCGGCGACGAACGTACCCGGGGCGTGCGACGCGGCGGGTGCGGCCGGCTCGGCCGTGGTCCCGTGCGGATCGCCCATCGCGCTCCCTCGTTCGCTCGTGTCGCTCGTCACCCGTATCCGGTCGAGCATGGCACACCATCCCCGCTCGCGGACAGACACAGATTGTGGAACAATCCGGCCATGCGTTTCGTCATGGCCGTGCTGCTCGCCGCAGTGTGCTTCGGCACGACCGGCACCGCGCAGGCCCTCGGCCCCGACGCCGACCCGGCCTCGGTCGGGGCCGCCCGGATCGTGATCGGCGGCGCCGCGCTCGCGCTCGTCGCCGGCCTGCAGCTCGCCGCGGCTCGGCGCCGGCGCGCACCCGGGGGCGCGGGGCCTGCGGCGACGACCACGGTCCGGGCGCTGCCCGCGTGGCTCCTCGTCCTGATCGGCGCGGTCGGTGTGCTGGCGTACCAGCCGGCGTTCTTCGCCGGCACCGCGGCGAACGGCGTCGCGGTCGGCACGGTGGTCGCACTCGGCTCGGCGCCCGTGCTCACCGGCGCGCTGGACTGGGCGGTCTCACGACGCCGCCCCGGCGGGCGCTGGCTCACCGCGACGGTCGTCGCGACGGCCGGCGTGGCCACGCTCGCACTCGCGACCGACGGCACGACGGAGGCGGCCGATCCGGCCGGCATCGCCGCGTCGCTCGGCGCCGGCGCGTCCTACGCGGTGTACACGATCGCCGCGAAGGCGCTCATCGATCGCGGCTGGAGCTCGACCGGCAGCGTGGGGGCGCTGTTCGGCGTCGCCGCGGTGGCCGCGCTCCCGCTCCTGCTGATGACGGATGCCTCGTGGCTGGCCACGGGCCCGGGGCTCGCGATGGCGCTCTGGCTGGGGCTCGTCACGACGACGCTCGCGTACGTGCTGTTCGGGTACGGCCTGCGCGGGCTCGCGCCGGCGACGGTGTCGACACTCACACTCGCCGAACCGCTGACCGCGGGCCTGCTCGGCGTGCTGCTGCTCGGCGAGCAGCTCTCGGCGGCCGCCGCGCTCGGGCTCGCGGTGCTCGCGACGGGGATCCTCGTGCTCGCGATTCCGGGGCGGGCGACGCGGCGGACCACGCGGACTGACGCGGTGTCGGAGGGCGCCGGTAGCGTCTGAGCATGGACGTCATCCTCATTCCGGGCTTCTGGCTCGATGCGTCATCGTGGGAGCGCGTGACCCCGGTCCTCGCCGAGACCGGTCACCGGCTGCACCCCGTCACCCTGCCCGGCCTCGAGTCGGCCGGCGCCGACCGCACGGGCATCGGGCTCGCCGATCACATCGCCGCGGTCACCGAGCTCGTCGACCGGCTCGAAGGCCCGGTCGTGCTCGTGGGCCACTCGGGCGGCGGCAGCGTCGCGCACGGGGTCGTCGACGCGCGCCCCGAGCGCATCGCGAAGGTCGTGTACGTCGATGCCGGGCCGCCTGCGCCGGGCGAGGTCATCAACGACCAGCTGCCCGTCGTCGACGGCGAGGTTCCGCTGCCCGACTGGTCGGTGTTCCAAGACGAAGACCTGGTCGATCTCGACGACGCGCTGCGTGCCGAGTTCCGGGCGCGCGCCATCACCGAGCCGTGGGGCGTCGCGTCCGATCCCATCGAGCTGACCGACCCGCGGCGGTACGAGGTGCCGATCGCCATCATCGCGTGCGAGTTCCCGAGCGTGGTGCTGCGTGAAGCGGTCGACGCAGGTCAGCCGTGGGTCCGCGAGCTCGCCAAGGTCGCCCACGTCGAGTACGTCGACCTGCCGACCGGGCACTGGCCGCAGTTCACGAAACCCGTGCAGCTCGGGCAGGCGATCGCGTCGGTGCTCCCGAGTTCCTGATCCGCTCCGCACGCCCCGCTAGAGCTGGGCCCCGTCCACCGCGAACGTGTCGCACGCCGCGGGGCCCTGCTCGTACCCGGTCACGAACCAGCGCTGCCGTTGCTCGCTCGAACCGTGCGTGAACGTGTGCGGGGTGACCTGTCCCTGCGTGGCCTGCTGGATGCGGTCGTCGCCGACGGCGGCCGCCGCGCTCAGGGCCTGGTCGACCTCGTCGCGCGTGGGGGTCCGGAGCAGGGGCACGCCCGAGGCATCCGTCGTCTGCGACGCGCTGCCCACCCAGGCCCCCGCGAAGCAATCGGCCTGCAGCTCGACCCGGACGGCGTTCGACGTCGGCCCGGTCTGCCCGTCCTGCGAGCGTTCGAGCACACCCGCGAGGTTCTGCACGTGATGCCCCCACTCGTGCGCGACGACGTACATCTGCGCGAGCGGGCCGGCATCGGCCCCGAACCGGCTCTCGAGCTCGTCGTAGAACGTGACGTCGAGATAGATCGTCTGGTCGGGCGGGCAGTAGAACGGGCCGGTCGCGCTCGTCGCCTGCCCGCACCCGGTCGCGACGGTCTGGTCGAACAGCACGAAGTCCTGCGGCGGCCGGTAGGCGACCCCGAGCTCGGCGGGCGCGGCCTGCTGCCAGTAGTCCTCGAGCGAGGCGGAGGCGCCGCGCATGCGGCAGTCGACGCGCGCGTTCGCGTCGGCGCCGGTCTGGCACTCCTCGATGCTGGAGTCGGGCGCGGACTCCTGCTGCTGCCCGCCGCCCAGCAACCCGGTCACGTCGAATCCCAGGAACTGCGAGAGCACGAAGAGCGCGATCACCCCGAGTCCGCCGCCGACCGCGATGCCCGTCGTGCGGCCGCGCTTGCTCGCTCGACCACGGCTGATGTCGGCATCGGGATTGAACGTCATGCGGTGACGCTACTCCCGGCCTGTTCCGGGCGGCTCGGGCTTGACGCCGCACCGGAGGCGACCTCGCGCGCTCGTCAGCCGGCGCGCTCGCTCGCCCGCGCGAACCGGTCGGTGGCCTCGATGAGCTCGGTGAGGATGCCGGGTTCGTCGAACGCATGCCCGGCGTCGTCGACGATGCGCAGCTCGGCCTCGGGCCACGCCCGGTGCAGATCCCAGGCGGTCATCGTGGGCGTGCACACGTCGTACCGGCCCTGCACGATCACCGCGGGGATGCCCCGCAACCGGGACGCGTCACGGATGAGCTGGCCCTCCGCGAGCCATCCGCCGTGCCGGAAGTAGTGGTTCTCGATGCGCGCGAACGCCGTCGCGTACTCGGGGGCGGTGAACTTCGCGATGGTGTCCGCCTGCGGCAGCAGGGTGATCGTCGACGACTCCCAGCGCGACCAGGCGATGGCGGCGGCCTGGTGCACCTCCGGATCGGGGTCGTGCAGCAGCCGCCCGTACGCCTCGATGAGGTGGGCGCGTTCATGCGCGGGCACCGGGGCGAGGAACTCCTCCCACAGGTCGGGGAAGAGCGCGGCCGCGCCGCCCTCGTAGAACCAGTCGAGCTCGGCGCGCCGGAGCGTGAAGATCCCGCGGAGGACGAGCTCGGTGACCCGCTCAGGATGCGTCTCGGCGTACGCGAGCGCGAGCGTGCTCCCCCACGAGCCGCCGAACACCTGCCAGCGGTCGATGCCGAGGTGGGTTCGCAGGCGCTCGAGATCCGCCACGAGATGCCACGTGGTGTTGGCGGACAGGTCGGCGTCGGGCTCGGACGCGTGCGGGATGGACAGGCCGCACCCGCGCTGGTCGAACAGCACGATGCGGTAGCGCTCGGGATCGAACAACCGGCGGTGCTCGGGCGTCGTGCCGCCACCGGGCCCGCCGTGCAGGAAGACCACGGGCTTGCCGCTGCGGTTGCCCGAGATCTCCCAGTAGATGTGCTGTCCGTCGCCCACGTCGAGCATGCCGGTGTCGAGCGGCTCGATCTCCGGGTACAGGTCCCTCATGCGCCCACGGTACGAGCCGGACTCGCACGACCGGCGTAGGCTCGCGGTATGACTGCCGCACCCGTCACGATCACGATCACGGGAGGGGGCGGCCAGATCGGCTACGCCCTCCTCTTCCGCATCGCTTCGGGCGCGATGCTCGGCCCTGAGACGCACGTGCGGTTGCGGCTGCTCGAGATCCCGCAGGGCATCCGCGCGGCCGAGGGCGCCGCGCTCGAACTGCAGGACAGCGCGTTCGAACTGCTCGACGAGGTCGAGGTCACCGACGGCGCCGCGCGTGCATTCGACGGCGCGAACCTCGCCCTGCTCGTCGGTGCGCGGCCGCGCGCGGCCGGCATGGAACGCGGCGACCTGCTCGCGGCCAACGGTGCCATCTTCGGGCCGCAGGGTCGCGCGATCAACGACCACGCGGCCGACGACGTCCGCATCGCGGTCGTCGGCAACCCCGCGAACACGAACGCGCTGATCGCACGTGCCGCCGCGCCGGACGTGCCGTCGGAGCGGTTCACCGCGCTCACCCGGCTCGACCACAATCGCGCGCTCGGGCAGCTGGCCGCCGAGCTCGAGGTGCCGGTCGGCGAGATCCGCGGCCTCACGATCTGGGGCAACCACTCGGCGACGCAGTTCCCCGACGTCGCGCACGCGACGGCCGGCGGCACCCCCGTCACCGAGCTGCTCGCAGCCCGGCACGGCGGCGCCGAGGCTGCGGCCCGGTGGATCGAGCGCGAGTTCATCCCGCGGGTGGCGAAGCGCGGGGCCGAGATCATCGAGGTGCGCGGATCGTCGTCGGTCGCCTCGGCCGCGTCGGCCACCATCGATCATGTGCGCGACTGGGTGCTGGGCACGGGCGAGCGCGGCTGGACGAGCGCCGCGGTCGTCTCCGACGGGTCGTACGAGGTTCCCGAGGGGCTCGTCTCGTCGTTCCCCGTGACGAGCGACGGCGGTGCGTGGCGGATCGTGCCCGACGTCGAGGTCGACGCCTTCGCACGCGCCCGGATCGAGGCATCCGTCGCCGAGCTCGACGCCGAGCGCCGCACCGTGCGCGAGCTCGGCTTCGCCTGACCGGCTGATCGTACGACCGCGCCGGGCGCGGGGCGCCGGGCGGGGGCGCGGGGGCGCGGGCGCCTTCCCTGTACAGGAACGAGCCTCGTCGGCTCGGCGCGCCGCAGGCATATGGCCGGCGTTTCGCCCCGGGTTTCCTGAGCAGGGAGACGGCGCGAGATGCGCGGGCATGCAGTTCAGGCGCGAACGGATGTCTCGCGCGAGCGCGTCTAGGCTGGCAGCATGCCCGAACCCGTCAACGCGTCACGTCGCAAGCAGATCATCGCCGGCATCGTCGTGGGGGCGATCGTCGGCGTCGCGATCAGCCTCTGGACGGGGTTCTGGCTGTGGCTTCCGGCCGGGCTCGCGGTGGGACTGGCCGCGGGCGCGATCATGAAGCCTCCAGCGCAGAGCTGACCCGTCGCTGCCGGCCCCCGCGCGAGACATCCGCCCGCCGTCGCCTCGCCCGCCCGCGCGAGACATCCGCCCGCCGTCGCCTCGCCCGCCCGCGGAGCCGGCGCGTGGGCGCGCGGGCGCGGTCAGGCGCGCTTGGCGGACTTCCCCGGAACCGGGAGCGTGCCGGCCTTGCGCTGGGCCGCGTAGTAGGCGCGGGCTTCGTCCTGCCGTTCCTGCTCGGCGCCCGTCGCGATCTTCGCGCGCAGGTGCGCGTCGGTGTACCCGAACGCGTGCACGAGATCGAGCGCGTGCGGGCGAAGCCGCTCGACCAGCCGGTCGATGTACGCCGTGACCGCCTGCGCGCGCTGCGGCGAGAGCCGCCCGTGCATGAGGTACCAGGCGAGGTGCCGCTCGACGAGACCGAGCCCGAAGAGGTCGCGCAGCCAGGTGACCACGCGCTTCGTACCCGGGCCGTCGACGCGCGCGAGCGCCCGGGTGAACGCCTCCCATTGCAGCAGCTCGCCGTGTGCGCGGGCCGCCTCGATGAGCTCGTTCTGGTTCCGGTTGAACACCGCGGCCGCCTCGGCCTTGGGCAGTTTGCGAGCCTCGCGGAGCCGGCCGGCGATCTCGCCGATCATGGTCTCGACGCGGTCGGTGAGCAGCTCCCGCTGCGTCTCCTCGTCGCGGAGCTCGCTGACCGAACGCGCCGTCGAGCCGAAGTCCGCGATGGTCTGCGCGAGCCGGCGGAGGCCCGTGCCGTGGTACGCCCGCTCCGCGGTCTGCGAGACCACGTAGCGCGCGAGCGCGCCCGCGTCGGCCCCCGCGAACTGCTTCGAGAAGTCGGTCAGCAGCCGCTTCGCGACGAGCTGCAGCAGCACGTTGTTGTCGCCCTCGAACGTGACGTAGACGTCGAGGTCCTGCCGCAGGCCGACGAGGCGGTTCTCGGCGAGGAATCCGGCGCCGCCGCACGCCTCGCGGGCCTCCTGCAGCGTCTCGAGCGCGTGCCAGGTCGACAGCGGCTTGAGCGCCGCCGCCATGGTCTCGAGGTCCTGACGGTCGTCGTCGGTGTCGGCCTTGCCCGAGAACACCTCGTCGAACTTCACGAGGAACTCGTCGTGCGCGAACGTCTGCGCATACACGGTCGCGAGCTTCGGCAGCAGCCGGCGCTGGTGCCGCTGGTAGTCGAGCAGCACCTCCTCGTCGGTGTCGCTCGCGCCGTTGAACTGGCGGCGCTGCGTGCCGTACTCGATGGCGATCGTGAGCGCCATGGCGGCCGCGGCGGTCGCGGCACCATCGAGCGAGACCCGGCCCTGCACGAGCGTGCCGAGCATGGTGAAGAATCGCCGGCCGGGGCTCGCGATCGGGCTCGTGTAGGTGCCGTCGGCCGCGACGTCGCCGTAGCGGTTGAGCAGGTTCTCGCGCGGGATGCGCACGTCGGTGAAGTGCAGCCGCCCGTTGTCGATGCCGTTGAGGCCGCCCTTGAGGCCGTCGTCCTCGCCGTCGATGCCGGGCAGGAAGTTGCCGTCGGCGTCGCGCAGGTGCACGTAGAAGGCGTGCACGCCGTGGTTCACGCCCTTGGTGATGAGCTGGGCGAAGAGCACCGCGTCCTTGCCGTGCACGGCGGCGTTGCCGAGGTAGTCCTTCCATGCCCCGCGGAACGGCGTGTGGATGACGAACTCCTCGGTCGCTTCGTCGTACGTCGCGGTCGTGCCGATCGAGGCGACGTCCGACCCGTGCCCGGTCTCGGTCATCGCGAACGCGCCCGGGACCTCGAGCGACATGATGCCGGGCAGCCACTTCTCGTGGTGCGGCTTCGTGCCGAGGTGCAGCACGGCCGCGCCGAACAGCCCCCACTGCACGCCGGCCTTGATCTGCAGGCTCGGGTCGGCGATGACGAGCTCCTCGAACGCGGCGATGTTGCCGCCGTGGTCGTCGTGGCCGCCGAGCTCCTTCGGGAACGCGCGGTGCACGGCGCCCTGCTCGACGAGCAGCTTCAGCTGGCCGAGCACGCGCTCGCGGTGGTCGTCCATCGACTGCCCGTCGATGCGCTGCAGTTCGGGGTGCGCGGCGCGTTCGCGCGCCGCGAGCCGGATGTCGGCCCAGGTGCCGAGCAGGTGCCGTCCGAGCGCCTCGACGTCGACCTTGGGCTCGCCCTTGGGTGACGCGGGCGCGTGCGGCGCCGGGATCGGGGCGGCTGCGGTGTCGGCGGGCGCCGGCGGGGCGGATGCCTCGGGCGAGAGCTCGTCGGTGCGGGAAGCCGTGTCAACCATCGAAGGATCCTCCATGAGCGGTTCGTGGCCGTGCTGCCCTCACGCTAGGCCGGGGTCTCAGTTCACCGGAAACGGGCGGTCTTTTCCCTACAAGCCCGGCCTGACCCGTCTCGGCGAAGACTGTGCGGGTCCTACAAACATCTCCCGCCACGGCCAGCCAGGACCGACAAGCGCTCAGCGCGTCCAGGTGTCGTCCCGAGCGCCCGCGGACACCGCGGACCCCGCCGGCCCCGCAAACCCCGCCCATCTCATCCGCGCCAATTCGCGTCACCCGCGCCTGCGCCCACCGCTCGCGCCACCACGGACGGTCTTGCCTGGCGCAGTACGTCAGAGGTGGCGCTGCAACGGGCGGGGGCCGGGGGCAGGGCGGAGGGGTCAGCTGGCGAAGAACGCGGAGGCCTTGCGCGACCACAGCAGGATGAGCACGACGAGCGCGACGAGGATGCCGATCCACTCGCCGATCGCTGTCGGGCTCTCGCGATAGGCGATCGCAAGGAACAGCGACCCGATGATCGACAGGATCTGCAGCACCGTCACGACGAGCCGGGCACCGGGGCTGCCGTTGAGCAACCCGCCGGCCACGATCACCACGATGAGGCCGACGATGATCGAACCGATCGCTGCTGCGATGAGGGCGCCTCCCCCGCCGTATTCGTCGACGACCGATTGGATCGGCAGGAGGAACAGCATGATGATGCCGGCGATGAGATCCAGGGCGCCGGAGATCCAAGCGATCACCGCGACCACGGTCACGCCGACGGGACGGAGCGTGCGATCAGCCATCGATGCCTCCTTCGCACCGCCGACTGCGGCGCATTGGCCAGATGCTATCGAACGCGAGGATGCCTCGCGCGGTTTCTTGGCGCGCGCCTTCGGCGCCAGCTCCGCGCCACTTCGTGCGAGTTCGCGCCACCCGTGCTGGCGCAGGGGCGGCCAAACTGGAGCAGACCGCGGCGGCGGGGCCGCGGGGGCGAGGCCGCGGGGACGAGGACCGCGGGGTGGGGACCGCGGGGACGAGGACCGCGGGGTGGGGACCGCGGGGCGAGGACCGCGGGGGCGAGGACCGCGGGGTGGGGACCGCGGGGGCGAGGACCGCGGGGTGGGGACCGCGGGGCGGCGCCGCGGGAGGCGCTCGGCCGGGCCGCTCGCCGAGGGCGCTCAGCCTTCGGCGCGCAAGACAGCCGCCGACGATTTCAGCTCCGCGCCACTTCGTGCGAGTTCGCGCCACCTGGGCTGGCGCGCAGGCGGCCGAACTGGCGCAGAGCCGCGGCGGCGGCGCGGGAGGCCGCGGCGGCGGGCGGGACGCCGCGGGCGACGGGGACGACCCTGGGGGCCCCGGCGGGGCGCGGCTAGCCTCCGGCGACGACCCGGATCAGCGCCTCGCCGTAGGCTTCGCGCTTCTTCGCCCCGATGCCCGTGATGCCGTCGAGATCGCTCAAGGTCGCGGGCTGTGCGACCGCGACCGCCCGGAGCGTCGCGTCGCCGAACACGATATAGGCGGGCACACCCTGCGCCTTCGCCTCGCCGGCTCGCCAGGCGCGGAGCGCCTCGAACCGCTCGGCGGCCGCCGGCTCGAGGTCGGCGGCGGCGGGTGCGGCGGCCCGGCGGGACGATCCGCGCACCGGCCGGTCGGGCTCTTCGCGGAAGGCCACCGTGCGATCCCCCGAGAGCACCGCACCGGATGCCTCGGTGAGCGTCAGCACGCCATAGTCGCCGACCGCCTGCAACAGCCCCTGCGCGAGCAGCTGCCGCACGACCCCGCGCCACTGCGCATCGCTGAGATCTTGCCCAATGCCGTAGGTGGCGAGCTGGTCGTGCCCGTACTGCTGCATGCGCGCGGTCGACTTGCCGCGCAGGATGTCGACGAGGTGACCGGCGCCGAAGCGCTGCCCACGTTCGCGCTGCAGCCGCACGACCGTCGAGAGCAGCTTCTGGCTGGCGACCGTGCCGTCCCACGAAGCGGGAGGCTCGAGACACGTGTCGCAGTTGCCGCACGGCTCGCTCGCCTGCCCGAAGTAGCCGAGCAGGTTCTGCCGGCGGCAGTGCACGGTCTCGCACAGCGCGAGCATGGCGTCGAGGTGCTGGCTGAGCCGGCGACGGAATGCGAGGTCACCCGGGCTGTCGTCGATCATGCGCCGCTGCTGCACGACGTCTTGCAGACCGTAGGCGAGCCAGGTGGTCGCCGGCTGACCGTCGCGGCCGGCACGGCCGGTCTCCTGGTAGTAGCCCTCGACCGACTTCGGCAGGTCGACGTGCGCGACGAAGCGCACGTCGGGCTTGTCGATACCCATGCCGAACGCGATGGTCGCGACCACGACGACCCCGTCTTCGCGCAGGAACCGCTCTTGCGTGCGCCGGCGCACGTTCGCATCGAGGCCGGCGTGATAGGCGACCGCGTCGACGCCGTTCGCGCTCAGGAACTCGGCGAACCGCTCGGTGCTCGCACGCGAGAGCGCGTAGACGATGCCCGAGACCGGGTTGCCGTCGGCGTCGCGCCCCTCGGTGCGGATGAAGTCGAGCAGCTGCTTGCGCACCTCGAGCTTCGGCGCGATGCGGTACTGGATGTTCGGCCGGTCGAAGCTCGCCACGAAGTGCCGCGCCCGGCCGAGCGACAGGCGCTCGGTCAGCTCTCGGTGCGTGGCCTCGGTCGCGGTCGCGGTGAGCGCGATGCGCGGCACGTCGGGCCAGCGCTCGGCGAGGCCCGAGAGGGCGAGGTAGTCAGGCCGGAAGTCGTGACCCCACTGCGACACGCAGTGCGCCTCGTCGATCGCGAACAGCGCGACGCGGCCGCGCGCGAGCAGTTGCAGGGTCGGCTCGGTGTTGAGCCGCTCAGGCGCGACGTAGAGCAGGTCGAGCTCGCCCGCGAGGTAGCGGCGCTCGACCTCGGCCCGCTCGGCGGGGAACTGGCTGGAGTTCAGGTACGCCGCGCGCACGCCGTTCCGCTGCAGCGCGTCGACCTGGTCGTGCATGAGCGCGATCAGCGGCGAGACCACGATGCCCGTACCCTCGCGCAGCAGCGCGGGGATCTGGTAGCAGAGGCTCTTGCCGCCGCCGGTCGGCATGAGCACGACGGCGTCGCCGCCGCCGGCGACGTGGTCGATGATGTCAGCCTGCTCGCCGCGGAACGCGTCGTACCCGAACACGGTCTTGAGCGCGTCGAGCGCGGTCGCGTACCGCGCGGGTGCGACGCCGGTGACGGATGCCCCGCCGGCAGCCGCTCCGGATGCGGGCGCCGCACCGGTCATCGGGTCGGGCGGCGGAACCCAGCCGTCGTCGTCGGGCGGCACGAGCTCGTCAGGGTCCCACGGGATCTCATCGACCCATTCGGGCTCTGACTGGCGCTGCACCCGTCGAGTGTAACGACCCCCGCTGACACCGCCGCCGGCTCTGCACAGCCCCGTTGGTCGAGTGAGCTACGCGCCGGCAAATGTATGGAGAGCCCGTTCACCGATCCTCGCACTCAGTCACCGGGTCTCGATACGCTGCGCTACTCGACCAACGGCACCTCCCGCACGAGCCCGCTGGTCGAGTAGCGAGCGCCAGCGAGCGCAACGAGACCCGTACACCCGTCCTCGGACCCAGGCACCGGGTCTCGATACGCTGCGCTACTCGACCAACGACTGCTCCCGCACGAGCCCGCTGGTCGAGTAGTGAGCGCCAGCGAGCGTATCGAGACCCCGTGCACCCGTCCTCGGACTCAGGCACCGGGTCTCGATACGCTGCGCTACTCGACCGACAACTGCTACCGCACGAGCACCGGGAACGGCAGGCTTCGCGCGTCGTCGTAGCCTGGCGACCCGGTGAAGTGCGCCCGCAGCAGGTGCAAGCCGCGCGCCAGCGTGCCGAGCTCGGCTCGGAACACGCCGCGCCCCTCCGCGGTGAGCTCGACCGTCGCGAGCACGGTGTCGCGGTCGCGGATCTCAACCGTGCCGACCGCGGCGGTGCCGTCGTGCGCGATGACCACGCCGGAGTAGGTGATCGGCGTGTTCGAGGTGGCGATGAGCCTGTTCGCGATGCCGATCACGGTCGTGTCGACGGGTTCGACGGGTTCCGCGTTCAGTTCGAGCGTCAGGCTCGCCGTCGTGCCGGTCGCGGGCACCGTGATCTCCAGCGGTTGCGGCCCGTACAGGCCGTCGGGGATGACGCCGGAGATCGACGCGGTGCCGACCCCGTCGAACAGCCGCACGAGGGTGCGATCGATCGGTGCACGCCCGAGCTCGACCCCGCCGAGGGTCACGACGGCTTCGCCGGCGGCCGGCTCGGTCGTCGTGAAGTCGAGCGCCGACAGGTCGACCGTGAGCGGGTCGCCGGGGCTGTAGCCGTCGGCGTCGGGCGCGGAGACCTGCACGCCGACGGAACGCTGCGCGAGGTCGGGCGTCGCCTCACCGTTCGCGGTGAACCAGTCGACCATCGACTGCAGGTCGATCTTGCCGGTGTCGGCGCGGCCGGTGCCCTGACCGAGGGTGACGAAGTTGTCGCCGCCGGCTGCGAGGAACGAGTTCGCGACGACCCGGTAGGTCGCGGCCGGGTCGAGCGGCGCGCCACCCAGTGTGATGCCCGTGATGTGCGAACCCGCAGGCGCGGCGGGGTCGAACGTGTAGTGCAGCTCCGCGTTGACGCCCAGCTTGAGGAACGGACGGCTCGAACCCGCCGGCTGCCACTGCTCCTCGAGCACCTGCGTGATCTGCTCGCCGGTGAGGTTCTGCGTGAACAGCGTGTTGGCGAACGGCTGCACGTTCGCGGCCTCGCGATAGGTGATGGCCCCGTCGGGCGCGAACGTGAGGTTCGCGCGCAGGCCGCCCGGGTTCATGAAGGCGATGTCGACGGGGTCGTCGGCCGGCGCGTCCTGGTTCACCGACCAGAGCTGCACATCGGCGACGAAGTTGCCGAGCGTGGACTCGACGCCGCGCGACTCGACCGCCGTGCCCGGCACGGGGTTGCCGGCCGCATCGACGTCGGGTTGCAGGCCGCGGTTCAGGTCGCCCGTGATGGTGCCGACCTGCACCGCGCCGAGCTCGTCGGCGACCTTCGTGGCCTCGGCCACGAGCGCGGCCACCTCGGTGTCGGGTTCGTAGTTGTACCCGATCACGGCGCCCGTGTCGTCTTTCACGGCCACGTCGTAGACGGTGTTCTGCATGTTCAGCAGCTCGTCGGTCACGGGGTCGTACTCGATGACCATGTTGCTGAACTTCTCGCCGTACTGCCCGCTCGAGATGACCGGCCGGCCGTCGATGACGTGGTTGTACGCGAGGTGTGTGTGCCCCGACACGATCGCGTCGATGTTCGCGTCGGCGCCGAGCACGATCCGCCCGAACGCCGAGTTCGGGTCGGTCGCCGACTCGACGCTCGTGGTCGCGGCACCCTCGTGCACGAGCAGCACCACGACGTCGGCCTCGCCGTTCGCGGCGTCGCCGTCGGAGAGACGGCCGGCTGCGGCGTTGACCGAGTCGACGATGCCGCGCACCTGCAGCTCGGCGATGCCCGCCGGGCTCACCAGCGAGGGCAGCTCCTCGGTCACCGCGCCGACGAAGCCCATGGTCACGCCGTTCGGCAGCGTCGTCGTCCACGACTCGGAGAGGGCGGTCTCGTCGGTGTCGCCCAGGAAGACGTTGGCCGCGATGTACTCCCAGTCGGCCAGGCCTTGCACGCGATCGCGCAGATCGACCCAGCCCTGATCGAACTCGTGGTTGCCCGCGGCGCTGACGTCGAGCCCGGCCGCGTTCAGCGCCTCGATCGTCGGCACGTCATTCTGGATGAACGAGGTGAACGTCGACGCCCCGATCAGGTCGCCGGCCGCCGCGAAGACGGTGTTCGGGTTCGCGTCGCGGAAGCTGTTCACGGCGGTCGCGAGCCGCGCGGCGCCACCCGCGGCGCCGTCTTGCTCGATGCGCCCGTGGAAGTCGTTGACGGTCACCAGGTTGATGGTCTCGGGTGCGGCCTGGGCGGGAGCGCCGCCGAGCAGGCCGATGGCGAGCGCGCCGACGGTGGCGGCCGCGAGCCCTGCGGAGCGTCGTACGGTTCGACGAGGCATGTCTCTCCTTCATTCATGCGGCCGCGGCACGGCCCGGTGGATACTAGTCCACAGTAAACGCGGCCACCGACACCGATGTCGTGACCCGCGAACGGGGGACATGGCCGAAAGCCTATGCAGACGCTCCGCCGAGGGGAAGACCCGGCCGCGTCCCGCCATGAACTTCGCTCATGTGAGCAGGTGGGTCTCGATACGCGTGCTCCTTCGTCGCTCGCACCTCGACCAACGGGCCGACCGGCGCGGCTAGAGTCTGATCACCTCGGTCACCCGCACCACGGCCGCCCCCTCCTCGGCCGACGCCTCGAGGTCGACCTCGGCACGGATCCGCCAATCGCGGTCGCCGGCGGGGTCGTCGATCGTCTGCTCCACCCGCCAGACCCCGCCGGGGCCGCCGGCTCCCGCCGAGGCATCCGTCTCGTCGATCGCGACCAGTCGCGGCGAGCGCGCCGCCGCGTCGACGCCGATCGAGTCGTGCTCGGCGTAGTAGCGGTCGAGCGCACCGGGCCAGTCGGCCTCGGGGTCGAGCTCGGCGAGCTCGTCGTCGCGCTCGAGCGCGGCGAGCTGCACCCGGCGGAACAGCTCGTTCCGCACCAGCACGGTGAACGCGCGCCGGTTCGAGACGACCGATGGCGGCGCGGGCGGCACGACGGCCTGCTCGGCGTCGGCGTCGTGCAGGGTCGGGTCGATGAGCTCGGCCCACTCGTCGACGAGACTCGAGTCGACCTGCCTGACCAGCTCGCCGAGCCATTCGATGAGGTCGTGCAGCTCGTCGTCCTTGGCCTCCTCGGGCACGGTCTGCCGGATCGCGCGGAACGCATCGGACAGGTAGCGCAGCACGAGCCCCTCGCTGCGCGCGAGCTGATAGAACGACACGAGCTCGCCGAACGACATGGCGCGCTCGAACAGGTCACGCACGACCGACTTGGGACGCAGCTCGAAGTCGCGCACCCACGGCTGGCTCGACGCGAACGTCTCGAACGCGTGGCTCAGCAGCTCGTCGAGCGGCTTCGGGTACGTCACCTCTTCGACGCGGGCCATCCGCTCGTCGTAGTCGACGCCCTCCTGCTTCATGGCGCCGATCGCCTCGCCGCGCGCGCGGAACTCCTGCTGCGACAGGATGGGCCGCGGGTCGTCGAGCGTCGACTCGATGATCGAGACCACGTCGAGCGCGTAGTGCCCGGTGCCCTGCTCGCTCGTCTCGGGGTCGAGCAGCTCGATCGCGGCGAGCGCGAACGGCGAGAGCGGCTGGTTGAGCGCGAAGTTCGGCTGCAGGTCGACGGTGAGCCGGAGCACGACGCCGAGGGCTCCGGCCTGCGGCGAGCGCGAGTGATCGCGACGACCGTGCCTGTCGGCCTGCGCACGCTCGTCGCGAACGCTCGCGCTCGCGGGCAGCACCTCCACGACGCCCGCGTCGCGCAGGGTGCGCAGGATCTCGAGCGCGCGGCGGGCGAGCGCGAACCTCCGCGCGCGCGGCTCGTGGTTGTCGAACACGAGCGAGCGGATGCCTCCGGCGGCGTCGCCGCCGCGAGCGATCACGTTGATGAGCATCGCCGCGGTGAGCTGCAGGTGCGGCACGAGCGGCTCGGGCTCGGCGGCGACGAGCCGCTCGAACGCGGCCTCACCCCACGACACGAAGCCCGCCGGGGCCTTCTTCCGCACGATCTTCTTGAGCTTCTTGGGGTCGTCACCCGCTTTCCTGACCGCCTGCTCGTTCTCGATCTCGTGCTCGGGCGCGAGCACCACGACGGTACCCGCGGTGTCGTAGCCCGCGCGCCCGGCGCGGCCCGCGATCTGGTGGAACTCGCGCGCACTCAGGTGCCGCATGCGCTGCCCGTCGAACTTGGCGAGCGCGGTGATGAGCACGGTGCGGATCGGCACGTTGATGCCGACGCCGAGCGTGTCGGTGCCGCAGATGACCCGCAGCAGCCCGCGCTGCGCGAGCGTCTCGACGAGCCGGCGGTATCGCGGAAGCATCCCCGCGTGATGCACGCCGATGCCCGCGCGCACGAGTCGCGACAGCGTCTTGCCGAACGCCGTGTTGAACCGGAAGCCACCGATCGCCTCGGCGATCTCATCGCGCTGCTCGCGGGTCACGACCCTGATGGAGGAGAGCGCCTGCGCACGTTCCATGGCGGCGGCCTGCGAGAAGTGCACGATGTAGACGGGCGCCTGCCGGGTCTCCAGGAGCTCCTCGACCGTCTCCTGCACGGGGGTCTTGGCGTACGAGAAGCTGAGCGGCACCGGCCGCTCGACCCCGGTCACCTGCGCGGTCTCGCGACCCGTGCGGCGGGAGAGGTCGGCGGCGAGGTCGGTCACGTCGCCGAGCGTGGCCGACATGAGGACGAACTGTGCGCGGTGCAGGATGAGCAGCGGCACCTGCCACGCCCAGCCGCGGTCGGGCTCGCCGTAGAAGTGGAACTCGTCCATGACGACCTGGTCGACGGGCGCGTCGGGTCCCTGGCGCAGGGCGAGGTTCGCGAGGATCTCGGCGGTGCAGCAGATGATCGGCGCGTCGGCGTTCACCGAGCTGTCGCCGGTGACCATGCCGACGTTCGCGGCGCCGAAGATGTCGACGAGCTGGAAGAACTTCTCGGAGACGAGCGCCTTGATCGGCGCCGTGTAATAGGTGCGTCCGCCGCGAGCGACCGCCGCGGCGTGCGCCGCGACCGCGACGAGCGACTTGCCGGTGCCCGTGGGCGTCGAGAGGATGACGTTCGCGCCCGACACGATCTCGATGACGGCCTCGTCCTGCGCGGGGTAGAGCGAGAACCCGCGCTCCTCGGCCCAGCCGACGAACCCCTCGTAGAGCGCATCGGGGTCGACTTCGGCGCCGTGCGGCAGCCGGGAGAGGAGCGGGTCGGTCACCCGTCGAGTCTGCCGCATGTTGGCGACCGCACCGGATGCCCCGGCCCGATCACGCGGCATCCGCACCGATCCACGTCGAGAAGTCGCCGATGGCGGGTGCGCGTCGCGAACACCCGCCACGAGCGACCGTTCGATGATGGGGTCGCGGGTTTCGCGACGGAACCGGATGCGCCGCGCTAGGCGTAGCTCACGAGGGGGCCGCCGGCCGCGGACCAGGCGACGCGGCCGCCCTCGAACTCGGCGCCCGCGACGTCGGAGCCCCTCGGGGTCTCGACGTCGGCGACCGGCAGGCCGAGCCGGCCGCCCCAGCCGCCGAGCAGGATCCAGATGTCGCGCACCATGCCGTGCAGGCACGTGGCGCCGTGTCGCGCGGTCCAGACGATCGTGCCGCGCTCGTACTCACGGAAGTAGCCGTTGCCGCGCGGCAGCTCGGCGTGCGGGCCGACCGCGAGGCCGAGCTGCGGGTGCTCCGCATGCTTGGCCGAGATCGCGGGCACGGCCGCGAGCAGGTCGCCGCCGCCGCCGTAGCGGAGCGCGGTGCGGAACTCGTCCCAGCTGACCGCGCGCGGGGCGCGGCCCGGCCGTGCCGGGTGCGGGGTGCAGCTGGCGGGGCGTGACATGTCGGGCTCCTGAGTTCGATGGTTCGGGCGGATGTTCGGGTGGCGAGGGGAGCCGGCCTCCGCCACGGGAGTCGGGTAAACGACGGGGCCGGCTCGCGGACCGCGGCGCCGGCGACAGTTCCCCCTGCAGGTCGACGACCGCGATCGGGATCGAGCCTATGGAACGGGGGTGACACTCCGAATCAGGGATACCCCTGAACGAGCCCGGGTTCACCGGCCCGGGGTCAGCTGACCCAGTTCAGGTGCCGAGCAGCAGCGCGACCGCGAGCAACACGGGCAGAGAGCCCGCCGTGGTGAGGAACACCGTGTCGCGGGCCACGGTCTCCGCCGTGGAGTACCGCTGCGCGAACACGAAGACGTTCTGCGCGGCGGGCAGGGCCGCGAGCACGGTGACCGCGTAGAGGTCGTGACCCTCGAGCCCGAAGACGAACGCGCCGAGCGCCCAGGCCGCCAGCGGCATGACGATGAGCTGGAGGACGGTCGCCAGCAGCACGTCGCGGCGATCGGTCCCGGGTTCGAGCAGTCGCTTGCCGTGCAGCGACATCCCGAAGGCGATGAGCATGAGCGGGACGGCGGCGTGACCGATGAGGTCGATGGGCTCGGACACGATCGGCGGGAGCTCGAGACCCGTCACGGCGACGAGCACGCCGAGCAGCGAGCCGACGATGATCGGGTTCAGCAGCGTTCCGCGGACGATCGCCACGAACGAGGTGCGACCCTCGACCGTGGCGCCGAGGATCGCGAGCCCGACGGGGGCGAAGAGCATGAGCTGGAGCAGCACGATCGGGCCGGCGAGCGCCGCATCGCCCAGCATGTACACCGCGATCGGAATGCCGAAGTTGTTGCCGTTCACGTAGCCGGACGCGAGCGAGCCGATGACCGTGTGCGCGAGGCTCCGGCGCCAGACGAACAGCGACACCGCCGCGAAGATCAGCATCATCGCGGCGGCGGCCACCGCGGACACGGGCAGCAGTGCCGAGAACAGGGTTCCGACGTCCGCCGTCGAGAGCACTGAGAACAGCAGGAACGGCCCGAGCACCGTGAAGTTGAGCTTGGCGAGCACGGGCCGCGCTTCGGGCGGCAGGACCCCGGTGCGCGCGGCGATCCAGCCGACGAGCACGGCGATCGCGATGACCGAGAACCCGGTGAGGATGTCGATCACCCGGCGGCCCGCTGGGCTCCGGGGCATCGCGCGTGGCTCACCATCCCGACCCTATCGCCCCACCCGCCCCCCACCCCACCCGCGCACCGAGTGTGACCGAAACGCCGCGAACGGCGCCGCAATTCGGTCACCCTCGGGCGTGACCGGTATCACTCGATCGGGGATGGCGGACGGGCGACTCAGCCGTCGCAGCCCCAGAACCACGACCCGTTGTACTCGATGGGGTACATGGGCTTGCCGAGGCAGGGTCCGCACTCCTCGGGGCTCGGTGCCGGTGAGAGTCCCGGATAGCTCGGCGCGGCGGGTGCGGGCGCCGGCGCCGATGCCGCCGTCTCGACGGGTGCGCCCGAGGACGATCCGCCGGACCAGCCGGAACCTCCGGACTCACCTGAACCGGTGCTCGACCAACTCGCCTCCGCGGCGCGTGCGGCCTCCGCCGCGGCGGTCGCGGCGGCCGCTTCCGCGGCGAGCCTCGCCGCCTCCGCCTCGCGATGCGCCGTGACCGCGGCCGCGACCTGGTCCCGGGCCGCGTACAGCTCGGTCCGTGCGGCGAGCACCGCGGCGGGCGAGCCGTTCGCGGCCGCGGCGCGAACCTCGTCCTGCAGCGCGGCGAGCGCGGCGGTGTGCTCCGCTCCGAGCAGGGCGGATGCCTCGTCGGCGAGGCCCTGCACGCTCGATGCCGCGGTCTCGGCCGTGCTGGCCGCTGCCGCGGCGTGCAGCGCACCCACGTCGACGCCGGCTGCGCCGATGCCCATGCGGTCTCCGACCGCCTCCACCGCGGCGGCCTTCGCGCGCACGAGGTCGGCCGCGGCGTGCGCCTGGCTCGTGGCGAGCACGCTGCTCGTGACGGCCACGCCGGCGACCAGCAGGCCGACCGCGGCGAGGCCGGCGACGCGCCGGCGTGTACGAGTCTCGGGCGCCGTGATGGCGCCGGCGGATGCGTTCCCGAATGGCATTCCGTCTCCCCCATGTTCATCTGTCTCACGGCGCCACCCCTGGCCCCGCGAGTCATGCGCTCACGTCGACCACCCCTGGTGCCGTGAGCTGACCCGTCACCCCCCGGCGTCAGGTCATGGCCTCAATGTATCGATGAAGCGGAGAATTAGGTACCGAAAACTCTGCCGGCCGAACCCCGTCTTCGGGGGACGTGGAGGCGACCGTCACCCGGCGCTCAGATTCGCGGAGGCTCGGCGCGGAGCGCGCGCCATCCGTTCGCGATGTCGCACGAGCCGAGCGTCGTGAAGCCGGCGTCTCGCAGGATGTCGCGAACCAGGGCCGCACCCGTCGCGCCGACGAGCGTGCCGCCGTGCACGACCCAGGTGGGCACGACGACGCCGCATTCGAAGAGCCACGCGGGCAGGGCGTTGAGCTGATCGCGCGTGCGCACGACGGTGAGCACGAGCTTCGCATCCCACGGGAGGGCGCGCGGGACGTCTTCGAGCACGGTGGCCAGCTCGGGCACGGGCAGCTCACCGCGCACCGCGACGGGGAGCCCGTTCGTGATGCCGAGACGCTCGGCCAGACGGGTCTCGAGCGAGGCGAGCGCCCGGTACACGCTGCCGGACGCATCGGTTTCCGCCATGTCCCCCGCCCTTTCCCCCCGCGTCATCTTCGCTTGAGATGCTCCCGCTCGCAATGGCTGTCGCGCGAAACGCACGATCCTTGCACGGCGCAGCACAGCGTGCGCCCGAGCAGTGGCTCACTCGCCGGGGATGGGCACCGCCGTGCCGGCCACCCGGATCCCGCCGTGCGGCGGGATCGCGACGGCGAGCACGCTCGGCCGGCCCGCGTGCCGGCCCTGGTGGATCACGACCTCGGCGGGAGGCTCGACGAGCCCGAGCTCGCGAAGGTACCCGCCGAAGGCGGCGGCGGCCGAGCCGGTGGCCGGGTCCCCGGTGATGCGGCCGACGGGGAAGAGGTTGCGCGCCTCCCATGTGGCATCGCCGAGCGCGTGCAGCACGCTGATCGTCGCGGGCCAGCCCTGCACGTCCATGATCGAGCGGACCGCGACGGGCGAGAACGTGAACGTGTCGAACACGGTGGCGTCGGCGAGTACGAGCACCGGGTGGGGGTTGCCCGCGAACGCGATCCGCGGCGGGTAGCGGTCGTCGAGGTCGCCGCGGGTGAGCTGCAGCAGGCTGAGCACCTCGTCGAGGATCACGTCGTCGAACGCGTCGACCGTGGGTTCGACGCTCGTGAACGTCGCCCGCACGTGCTCGTCCGAGGCATCCGTCTCGATGACCACCTCGCCGACCTGGGTGGCGAACCGGAAGGTGCCCGCGCCCTCGCGCTCGGCGAGCGCGACCGCGGTCGCAATGGTCGCGTGGCCGCAGAACGGCACCTCGGCGATGGGCGAGAAGTACCGGATGCGTCGGGCTCCGCCCTCGGAGCCGGACACGAACGCGGTCTCGGCGTAGTCGACCTCGGCGGCGATGCGCTGCATCGCGTCGTCGTCGAGGGCTGAGGCGTCCAGCACCACGCCGGCGGGATTGCCGCCGGCCGGGTCCTCGGTGAACGCCGCGTAGCGCAGGATCTCGGGCTCGCTCATCCCCCGATCCTGCCATGATCGCGGCGCCGGGGAACCGGCCCCCAGCGCCGCGATTTCAGACCCGGGTCAGGCGTCGGCCTTCACGGTGAGCAGCTCATCGAGGCGCTCGAAGCCCTCGGAGAGGCCGGTCTCCATTCCCGACTCGACCATGCCGTCGCGGGCCTCGAGGCTCGGGTACGTGGAGTGACCCGTCAGACGCGAGCGGCCGTCGCCCAGGTCTTCGAACGTCATGGTCTCGATGGCGACGACGTCGGGCACGCCCTCGAACTCGAAGGTCTGCACCGCGAACTCGTTGTCGCGCACGGTGTGGAACGTGCCGTTGAAGCGCCACTCGCCGCCCTCGGGGTCGCGGTGCACGTATCGGTAGCCGCCCTGGGTCGTGAAGTCCCAGCGCTCGATGGTCATGTCGTAGCCGCGCGGGCCGAGCCACTGCTTCACGAGGTCGGGGTCGCGATGCGCGTTGAACACCGCCTCGACGGGTGCGTCGAACTCACGCACGATCTCGATGAACGGCAGCCCTTCGGGCGCGGTGATGATGACGGGGTTGCTCATGATTCCTGCTCCTTCTCGGTCGCGTCGGCGGGGTCGCCGCCGGCGTCGGTCATGGTGCCGAGCACCGAGTCCAGGGATCGGAATCGCTGCTCGTGGATCAGCCGGTATCGGTCGATCCAGGCGGTGAGCGCCTCGAGCGCTTCGGCGTGCAGGTGCACGGGCCGGCGCTGCGCGTCACGCGTGCGCGTGACGAGGCCCGCCTGCTCGAGCACCTGGATGTGCCTGGACACCGCCTGCTTGCTGATGGCGAACGGCTCGGCGAGGTCGTTGACCGTCGCGGGGCCACGGCTGAGCCGCGCCACGATCCGTCGCCTGACCGGGTCGGCCAGCGCCATGAAGGCCCGGTCGAGACGGTCGTCGGCACTCGGATCCACGATCATCGTTCCTCCTGTAATCAACCGCTTCCTTGATCAACCATCTTGTTGATCACAGTACGACGACCTTCGGCATTCGTCAAGGCTGACGTGTCCCTCACCCCGCCTGAGGCCGCATACCGGCATGACAGGGGTACCGGCACGGGCCCGAAGCGAGCAGAATCGGCGATGCTTCGCCACGAGGCGGGTACCTCGGCCGGGCGAAGGACCAGTGAGAAGGGAATCGCTCATGTCCGTGCTCCTCAACCCGTATGTCAACTTCAAGGACAATGCCCGCGAGGCACTCGAGTTCTATCAGTCGGTGTTCGGCGGCGAGCTGAACGTCAGCACCTTCAGTGAGTTCGGGCAGAACGACAGCGCGGCCGACGCCGACAAGATCATGCACGGGCAGCTCACGACCGAGGCCGGGCAGACGATCATGGCGGCCGACACACCCTCGTCGATGACCTACGCACCGGCCGCGGGCATCTCGCTCTCGTTGTCGGGCGACGACGATGCGACGCTGCGGCGGTACTGGGACGGGCTCGTCGCGGGCGGCACGGTCGTGCAGCCGCTCGAGGTCGCGCCATGGGGCGATGCCTTCGGGATGCTCGTCGACCGGTTCGGCATCAGCTGGCTCGTCAACATCGCGGGTTCCGGAAACCAGTAGCCCGCACCTCGCTTCAGAGATTCCCCGCGCGCCCCAAGCCGGTTCATAGGGATGCGGGATTGGCTTGGGGCATGACCCGCCGGATCGTGCTCCCCCTCGTGACCCTGGGCTATCTCGCCCTGGTCGCCTGGGCGACCCTCGGCCCGGTGTCGTGGCACGCGATCGGGTACGAGGCCGAGTACGGCGTGCTCACCCCGTCGATCTGGTTCGATCGGGCGACCTGGACCATCGGCTCGCCGTACGAGTTCGCGGCGAACGTCGCCATGTTCGTCCCCGTCGGCGTGCTGTTCGCCATGCTCGCGGGGCCACGGCGGTGGGGCTGGGCGCTCGTAGCCGCCGGCGGAGTGAGCCTTGCGATCGAGCTCGTGCAGATCCCGATCGCCGACCGCATCTCCGACCCGCGCGACCTGCTCGCAAACGCGGGCGGCGCGGTGATCGGCGTCGCCATCGCGGGCGCCGGATGGCTCGTGCGCGCCGCGTGGCTCGCGATCTCCCGCTCCCAGAGCCGCGCGCGCGTCGCGCGCTGATCGCGCGACTGAACTCTGAGTGAACTCCGCCGCTCCCTCGCCGGACACCCTTGTCCGCTGCATGCCTCGCGCGCAGAATGACGCCATGGACACCGACGAAGAGGACCGCGCCGTCGACCAGGTCGTCGACCGGCTCGCCGACCGCTTCCCGGCCGCCGGCCGCGAGCACATCGCCGCGGTCGTCGACGAGGAGCACCACGAGCTCGACGGCAACCCGATCCGCGACTTCGTGCCCGTGCTCGTCGAGCACGACGCGCGCGACCGCTTGCGCTCGGAAGGCATCGCGCCGACGTCGCTCACCGAGGATCCGACCGACCCGTCATCGGGCCCCGTCGCCTGACGGCGCCCGCCCTGACCGCGCCCTCATGCGATGACCGAACGGGGTCGCGAATGGTCGCCCGAGGCCGCGTCGAGCGACCATTCGCGACCCCGCTCGATCGGACGCGGAGTCCCCGCTCGATCGGACGCGGACGCGTCGGAGGCGTGGGTATGAGAGAGGCGGTCAGTCGAAGAGGTCGCTGAGCCAGTTGTCCTTCTTCTTCTTGCGGCCGTAGCCTCCGCGGTCGTCGTACCGACGGTCGTCGTATCCGCGGTCACCATAGCCGCGGTCGTCGCCGCGACGGTCGTCGCCGCGACCGCCCATCTGGCGGAGCACGTCGAGCGGGTTCTGCTGCTGTTGCGGATAGCCGACCTGCGGCGGCGCCACCGGCGGGGCGAGGGGCTGCTGCGGCTGCGACTGGAACTCCTGGCCGGCACGCTCGATGATCTTGTCCAACTCACCGCGGCCGAGCCACACCCCACGGCAGGTCGGGCAGTAGTCGATCTCGATGCCGCTGCGCTCGCTCATCACGAGCACGGCTGCGTCGGTAGGGCACTGCATGTCGGGCTCCTTCGTCGAGGGTTCGGCGTGGCACAGGGGTCTCGACGCGAGCCTATTGATGCTGGCTGTGCGGTTGCTCGGCGACCTGGCCGGCGACGCGCAGATCGGCCACGAGCGCAACCGCGCGTCACCCGGCGGGCCCCTCGACCACCCGGCGCGCATCCCGCACACTGGGACGATGCGCATCATCGTCACCGGCGGCTCGGGCAAGCTCGGCCGCGCCGTCGTCCGAACGCTCCGCGACGAGGGGCACGAGGTCGTGAACCTCGATCGGGCCGGCGAGCGCGGCAGCGTCGTGGTCGTGGCCCTGACCGACGCGGGTCAGGTGCTCGACGCGGTCGCGGGCATCGACGAGCAGCACGACGGGGTGGATGCGATCGTGCACCTCGCCGCAGTGCCGGCGCCGGGCCTGATGAGCGACGTGGCGACGTTCCGCAACAACACGCTGTCGACGTTCAACGTGCTGCAGGGCGCGAGGCGGGCGGGCGTGAAGCGCATCGTGACGGCGGCGAGCGAGACCGTGCTGGGGTTGCCGTTCGACGTGCCGCCGCCGTACATCCCGGTCGACGAGGACGTGACGAGTCCCGAGTCGACGTACTCGCTCGTGAAACATCTCGAGGAGCAGCTGGCGATCGAGCTCGTGCGCTGGGATCCCGGGCTGTCGATCACCGCGCTGCGCTTCTCCAACGTGATGGACCCCGAGGACTACGCGGCCTTCGCGTCGTTCGACGCCGACGCGCGGCTGCGCAAGTGGAACCTGTGGGGTTACGTCGACGCACGCGACGGCGCGCAGGCCGTGAGCCGCGCACTGGCGGTCGCGAAACCGGGCTTCGAACGGTACGTGATCGCGGCGGCCGACACCGTCATGTCGAGACCGAACGCGGAGCTCGTGGCCGAGGTCTTCCCGGGTGTCGAGGTGCGCGGCGAGCTCGGCGAGCACGACACGATGCTGTCGATCGAGAAGGCGCGGCGCGAGCTCGGCTACGAGCCGGCGTTCTCGTGGCGCACGCACGTCGGCGGCGCCGCGTAGTCTCGGCGCATGCGCTTCCGGTTCACTGCACCGCTGTGGGAATGGTCGTCACGCGCCGAGTGGTATTTCGTGACCGTGCCGGCCGAGGCGTCCGCCGACATCGGCGAGATCCCGTTGCCGCCACGCGGGTTCGGCTCGGTCAAGGTCCGCGTCCGCGTCGGCGGTTCGCGGTGGTCGACGTCGATCTTCCCCGACTCGTCGCAGGGGGCGTACATACTGCCCGTCAAGAAGGCCGTACGCCAAGCCGAAGGGCTCGAAGCAGGCGAGCCGGTCACCGTCGACCTGGAGCTCGTCGACCTCTGAGGTCGGCCCATTGACCCACTCTCGCACGGGCATCTAGAGTACTGATATGCACTCTCGCCGTCGGAGTCTCCGCGTGCCCGCCCTCATCGTGACCATCGCAGCATGCCTCGGGGTGCTCGCACCCGCGGCAGCCCAGGCCGCACCCGACCCCGACGTCGAGCCCGTGACCGTGGTGTCGGCGACCCAGCTGCCGCCGCTGCAGGATCACCGGCCGATCTGGGTCGCCATCGATCCGTTCACCTGCCCGACCGACCACCCGTGGCTCGCGAGTCGGCCCTCGTCAGAGTACGACACGGTGCCGCGAGGGGTCGAGGTCGATCGCGGGCGGTCCGTGCTCGTGATGATCAATGGCGAGGCGACGGTCGACGAGGAGACGGGATACGTCACCGGCTGGGGCGCGGGCGCGAACCGCACCGCCAACCTGCATCCGACGGAGGCGTCGCACCTCACGCTCACCGCCCACTGCACCGACAACCCCGACCGCGCGTACCGCGACGGCGACCGCGACCGGTCCTGAGCGGGCTATCGCGGCGACAGATCCGGCCGGATCCGGGTGCCGAACTCGTGCCTGAGTGCGCTGAGCGCGGCGTACCAGCCGCCGAGCCCGTGCACACCCGGCCCCGGTGCCGCCGAGGCGCCGCAGAGGTACACCCCGGGTGCGGGAGTCCGCCACGGGTCGGGTGAGATGACCGGGCGTTTGAGCAGCTGCCAGACATCCGGCTCGCCCGACGAGATGTCGCCGAGCACGTAGTTGGGGTTGTGCGCCTCGACCTCGACCGCGGTGCTCGACGCGGTCGCGAGGATGGTGTCGCGGAAACCCGGCGCGAAGCGCTCGATCTGCGCGATCACCGCGTCGCGGCGGTCCACGTTCGAGCCGCGGGGCACGTGTGTATAGGTCCAGAGCGTGTGCTTGCCCTCGGGTGCGCGGCCCGGGTCGAACGGTGTGGGTTGCGACACGAGCACGTAGGGCGCCTCGGGGTGCACGCCGCGGGTCACCGCGTTCTCGGCCGCCGCGACTTCGGCGCGGGTGCCCCCGACGTGCACGGTGCCGGCCGCCGCGAGCTCGGCGTTCCGCCACGGGACCGGGGCCGACAGCGCGAAGTCGACCTTCGCGACGCCGTTGCCGTAGCGGAAGCGGTCGAGCGCGGCGAGGTACCGGTCGGGCAGCCGCGAGCCCGCGAGCTCGGCGACCGCGCGCGGCGTGACGTCGAGGAGCACGGCACGCGCCGGCGGCAGCTCGTCGAGTGTGGTCACCTCGTGTCCGGTCACGAGTTCGCCGCCGTGCGCGACGAGGTCGTCGACGAGGGCCGTGATGATCGCCTGACTGCCGCCGACGGGGATCGGCCAGCCGACCGTGTGCGCGTACGTGGCGAGGGAGAGCCCGGCGCCCGCGGCCGCGAGGCTCGGCAGCGGGAGGATGGTGTGCGCGGCAACGCCCGTGAGCAGCGCGGGTGCGAGATCCTCGGCGAAGCGGGCGTTCCATGCCGCACTCCCCTGCTCGAGGGCCCGCAGTCCGAACCGCACCGCGGTCACCGGGTCGGCGGGCACGCGGAGCAGCGCCGAACCGGTGAAGTCGGCGACGCCGCGCACGTGCGAGACGAGCGGGCGCATCAGTGAGCGGTAGGCGGCGCCGTCGCGGCCCAGCTCGCTCGCGGTGCGATCGAGGTCGCGCCACGCGAGCGCGGCGCGACCGCCGTCGAGCGGATGCGCGAACGAGAGCTCGGGTGCGACGAACTCGACGCGCCTGGTGAGGCCGAACTCGCGGAAGAACCGCGACGCGAACGCGAGCGGATGCACCGCCGAGCACACGTCGTGCCGGAACCCCGGCAGCGTCAGCTCGGACGTGCGGGCACCACCGCCGGGGGTCTCGTTGCGCTCGTACACGCGGACCGCGAGCCCCGCGCGCGCAAGCGTGACCGCGGCGGCGAGCCCGTTGGGTCCGGCCCCGACGACGATCGCATCGAGTTCCGTCCGAGGCATCCGCTCACCCATTCGCGACCGACTCACTCGGCATCAGGAACCGGCTCGGCCTCGGCCTGGCCGGTGCGGTGCCGGCCCTCGGCGAGATAGGCGAGCCGGTGCAGCGTCTCGGCGTTCCGTACCCGCAATGCGGGTTCGGTGAGGAGTCTCGGCACCCACGACCCCGGGCCTTCGACGGCCTCCTCCTGGATGCGCACGACGCATCCGTCACCGCGCGGTTTGACGTCGATGACGACGTGCGCCTCGCCCAGCGGCCAGCCCTTCGCCCGCAACCGCATGCGGTGCGGCGGCTCCCATTCGAGCGAGCGCGTCTCGTCGTCGATCACGAGCGGCCACGCGCCGACCGAGTGATGCAGCCGCGCCCCCTCGGCCGGCCACGCCTCGTCGACGTCGCGCATGCGCGAGGCGCCGACCACCCACGACGGGTAGAGCCACGCGTCGGCGAGCACTTCGAAGACCGCCTCGGGCGGGCAGTTCATGACTCGGACATTACGTGCCACGGATGTCTCCTCAAGGTCGCCTGCTCACGACCCTAGAGCGAGGCACCGACGGTGTGCACCGGGTTGACGAGTCAAGCGGTGCCTGGCATCGCCCGCGCAGCCATACAATCAGACTCCCAGCGCGCTGCGTTCCAGCGTGACCGCCCACCGTGAGGAGACCCCCGAGACGTGACCGACCGCGATCCTGCCGCCCGGCCCACTGCGTTCACGCACCCCGAGCCCGCACCGCCGCCGAGCTTCGAGATCGCCGACGAGCCCGAGCTGGTGCTCGTCCGCGCCACGCGGCGGTTCGATCGCGACGACATCGTCATGCGGAAGGGCGAGTACGCCCTGCGCAACGGTCACCAGACACCGCACGAGTCGATGGTCGAGGACCTGCTCGCGATCCGGCGGGTGCTCGACGACGCCGGGATCCCGCATCTCCTGGTGCGCGCCGACGGCATGCGACCGGTCCTCGCGGTCGATCGCGCCCAGCGCAAGGTGCTCGCACGGGCGTTCGCGGAGGCGTTCGCCGACGAGCCGTTCTACTCGGCCCCGATCGCCCCGAACAAGGCGAAGGGCACGGCACCGGTGCTGCTCGCCGACGGGCAGCTCGCCGCACATCGGAAGGCCAGTGCGTTCCGGCTCTACCGGCCGCGCATCGAGCCGCTCGGCCGGCTGCGGTACGGCAAGGAGACCGCGGTGCAGCTCGAGCTCTGGCGGTTCGGCGAGGAGATCATCGAGGCGCCGCTGCCGAACGCGCTGATGCGCACGACGCTGCCGCGCGGCGAGGCCGTCGAGGAGCCCGTCGAGCGCTACGGCACGACCTGGACGACGCTCGAGCACATGTGGCGGCCGCTCGCGAGCGATGTCGACTTCGACATCGACCTGGTGTTCTCGTGGGTCGACGGCTCGAGCGACGAGTTCGTGCGCGAGCGGGCCAAACGCATGCAGAGCTACGTCGTGGGCGAGGGCGACGACTCGGCGGCACGCTACCGGCAGATCGACGAGCTGAAGTACGCACTGCGCAGCGTGTACCTTTTCGCGCCGTGGGTGCGGCGGATCTTCATCGCGACGGACTCGCCCGCGCCCGCGTGGCTCGCCGAGCATCCTCGCGTGCGGATCGTGCGCAGCGAAGAGTTCTTCAGCGATCCCGAGGCGCTGCCGACGCACAACTCGCACGCGGTCGAGAGCCGGCTGCACCACATCGACGGGCTGGCCGAGCACTTCCTCTACTCCAACGACGACATGTTCTTCGGGCGACCGGTCTCACCCGACCTGTTCTTCTCACCGGGTGGCATCACGAAGTTCGTCGAGGCGGGCACGCGCATCGGGCTCGGCGAGTCCGCACCCGAGCGCAGCGGGTTCGAGAACGCCGCCCGCGTGAACCGGGCGCTGCTCGCGGGCCGGTTCGGCAAGGTGACGACGCGGCATCTCGAGCACTGCGCGGCGCCGCTCAGGCGGAGCGTCATGGCCGAGCTCGAAGCGACGTTCCCCGAGGAGTTCCGCCGGACGGCACGGGCGCAGTTCCGGTCGGCGACCGACATCTCGGTCACGAACTCGCTGTACCACTACTACGCGCTGATGACCGGCAAGGCGGTCGTGCAGCAGAACGCGCGCGTGCAGTACATCGAGACGACGCTCAAGCGCGCGCTTCCCGCGATGGACCGTCTGCTCAAGCGGCGCGACCAGGACATGTTCTGCCTCAACGACGGGTCGCGCCCCGAGATCCCCGTCGAGGTGCGGACCGCCGCGGTCACCGAGTTCCTCGAGCGCTACTTCCCATTCCCGGCTCCCTGGGAGAAGGGCGCGGACGCGAGCCCGGTCGCCGGTGTCGAGGCCCCCGCTATGGCAGCAGAATCGGCTCGGTGAACGGCCCCTCGGCGAACCGGCGTTCGAGCTCGTCGACCTCGCCGAACACGTCGGGCATGACGCTGGCGTCGGCGGGTGCGAAGCGCACGCCGGCGGCGCCCAGCCGCCGGGCGCTCTCCTCCGCGTCGATGTAGTCGAGTGCGGGGAACGCGCCGAGCGGCACGACCGAGTGCAGCACGGTCGACGGGTAGACGTGCACGAGGTTGAAGGCGCGCGCGCCGTCGCGGCCTCGCGTGCCCCCGACCGGGACGTTCAGGTCCTGCGTGTAGCAGGTGGCTGAGGCCACGGACACGGGGATCCCCGCGAACGTCGCCGTCGACGAGTAGTGCAGGTGGCCCGCGAGGATCGATCGGATGTCACTGCCCGCGACGACCTCGGCGAGCGCCGACTGGTCGTGGAGCTCGACGGATGCGGCGAGGTCGAGCACGCTCGGCACGGGCGGGTGATGCATGGCGAGGATCGTGCCGTACGGGGCATCCGTCGCGAGCTCTTCGGCGAGCCAGTCGAGTTGGTCGCCCGAGACCTCGCCGTGGTGGTGCCCGGGCACGGTCGTGTCGAGCGTGATCACGCGGAGCCCCTGGACGTCGTCGACCCGGTCGACGGGGCGGGTGCCGCCGGCGGGCTGACCGAGCAGCGCCCTGCGGAACTCGGAACGGTCGTCGTGGTTGCCCATGACCCAGATGACCTCGGCGCCGAGCCGCTCGGCGGCGGGCTCGACGATGCGGCGGAGCCGGTCGTACGCGTCGGCCTCGCCCTTGTCGGCGAGGTCACCGGTGAAGACGATCGCGTCGGGCCGGCCACCGGATGCCTCGAACTCGTCGAAGAGCTCACGCAGGTGGCGTTCGCTCGCGACCCGGTCGTACAGGGTTCGGCCGCCGCCCAGCAGGTGGGTGTCGCTGATGTGCAGAAGGAAATGACTCGGCCGCGGGTGTTCGGCCGTCCGGCTCGTCACGAGGAATCCCATCGTCTCGGATGTTGCGCAGCTTCGGGCTTCTTGCGCGCGACATTAGCCGATCATCTGCGACTGAACGGGCGGTGAACGCGGCGTGTGCGGGTTCTGTGCGGGGCAGCGCAATGCTGACCATGCCTCGGACACATAGCAATGCATGGATTCCGCCCTCGGTGAACGGCGATGTCGGAGGGTCCGTTTAGCTTGATTCCCGACCCTCACCAGTGAGAAGTTTGAACGCTGCGCGGGCGCATTTGGGGGTGCGTCTCTGCGCACCGAATGCTGCGCATTCGCCCTCCCGTTCCCCGCTCCCGGAGATCTCATGCTCGGAAAGCTCCTCGTCCGTTATCTCAAACCGTATTGGCTCCTGCTGCTCGGCGTCCTGGTCTTCCAGACCCTGGCGGCGTTCGGCAACCTCGCTCTGCCCGACCTCACCGCCGACATCGTGAACAACGGCGTGGCGCAGGCCGACACGGCCTACATCTGGTCGAGCGGCATCACGATGCTGACCATCTCGCTCGGTCAGATCACGGCGTCCATCATCGCGACGTTCTTCGCCGCGAAGGCGGCCATGCGCCTCGGTCGCGACATCCGCAACGACGTCTATCAGCGGGTGAGCGGGTTCTCCGAGCGCGAGGTCTCGCAGTTCGGGCCGGGCTCGCTCATCACCCGCAACACCAACGACGTGCAGCAGGTCCAGATGCTCACGATGATGAGCGCGACGTTCCTGATCACGGCGCCGCTGCTCGCGATCGGCGGCATCGTCATGGCGCTGCGCCAGGACATGGGGCTCAGCTGGCTCATCGCGGTCGCGGTGCCCGCGCTGCTGATCATGGCGATCATCATCATCAGCCGCATGGTGCCGCTCTTCCGCAAGTACCAGAAGAAGCTCGACAACGTGAACCGCATCATGCGCGAGCAGCTCACGGGCATCCGCGTGGTGCGGGCGTTCGTGCGCGAACCGATCGAGGCCGACCGCTTCCGCGTCGCGAACACCGACATCATGGTCGTCGGCCGCAAGGTCGGCTCGCTGTTCGTGCTGCTGTTCCCGCTCGCGATGCTGATCCTGAACGTGACGATCGTGGGCGTGATCTGGTTCGGCGCGATCGAGGTCGACGCGGGCACCGTGCAGATCGGCACGTTGTTCGCCTTCATGCAGTACGTCGGGCTCATCCTCATGGGCGTGCTCATGGCGAGCTTCATGACGATGATGATCCCGCGCGCCGCCGTGTCGGCCGAGCGCATCGGCGAGGTCCTCGACAGCCGCTCGACGCTCGAACGGCCGGCGAACCCGATCACGACGTTCCCGACGCCCGGCACGGTCGAGTTCCGCGACACCGAGTTCGCGTACCCGGGCGCCGAGCAGCCGGTGCTGTCCGGAATCTCGTTCGAAGCCCGTCGCGGCGAGACCGTCGCGATCGTCGGCTCGACCGGTGCGGGCAAGACCACGCTGGTCTCGCTCATCCCGCGGCTGTTCGACGCGACGGGCGGCACCGTGCTCGTGAACGGCGTCGATGTGCGCGAAGCCGACCTCGACCGCCTGTGGTCGACGATCGGACTGGTCCCCCAGCGTCCGTTCCTCTTCAACGGCACCGTCGCATCGAACCTGCGGTTCGGGCGGGAAGACGCCACCGACGAGGAGCTCTGGCACGCGCTCGAGATCGCCCAGGGCCGCGACTTCGTCGCCGAGATGGAGGGCGGGCTCAACGCACGCATCTCGCAGGGCGGCACGAACGTGTCGGGTGGTCAGCGGCAGCGGATCTCGATCGCCCGCGCGATCGTGCACCGTCCCGAGGTGCTCGTGTTCGACGACTCGTTCTCGGCGCTCGACCTCACGACCGACGCGAGGCTGCGACAGGCGCTCTGGCGCGAGCTGCCGGACGTGACCAAGATCGTCGTCGCGCAGCGCGTCTCCACGATCACCGATGCCGACCGCATCGTCGTCCTCGAAGACGGCGGCATGGTCGGGGTGGGCACGCACGCGGAGCTCCTCGAGACCTGCCGCACCTACCGCGAGATCGTCGAATCCCAGCTCGGAGCGGAGGCCGCACGATGACCAGCCCCACCCCCCTCAGCGAAGAAGAACAGCTCGAACTCGAGCTCGGCGAGCAGGCGCGCATCGCCTCCGACTCGTGGGACAGCGTCGCGCCCGGCAAGGCCGACAACTTCGGCAAGAGCTTCGGCCGGCTCATCGGCCTGCTGAAGCCGCACGCCATCGGGTTCATCTTCGTCTCGATCCTCGGCGCGCTCGGCGTCGTGCTCACCGTGATCGCCCCGAAGGTGCTCGGCGAGGCCACGAACATCATCTTCGAGGGCGTCGTCACCGCGAGCCTGCCGGTCGGCATCACCCAGGAGCAGGCGGTCGAAGGCCTCCGCGCCGCCGGCCAGACCGACTTCGCCAACATGGTCGCGGCGATGGACCACTTCCGCCCGGGCGAGGGCGTCGACTTCGTCGCGCTCAGCCAGGTGATCATGCTGGTGCTGCTGCTCTACATCGCGGCGTCGGTGCTCACCTGGCTGCAGGGCTTCGTGATCAACATCATCATGGTGCGCACCATGTGGCAGCTCCGTGAAGACGTCGAGGCGAAGATCAACCGGCTTCCGCTGCGGTACTTCGACCGTGTGCAGCGCGGCGAGCTGATCTCGCGGGTCACGAACGACATCGACAACATCACGCAGACAATGCAGCAGTCGCTGTCGACCGTGGTGACCTCGGTGCTCACCGTCGTCGGCGTGCTCATCATGATGTTCTCGATCTCGTGGCAGCTCGCGCTCGTCGCGCTCGTGGCGCTGCCGCTCATGGGCGTGATCTTCGGCATCATCGGCCCGAAGTCGCAGAAGGCCTTCGGCATCCAGTGGCGCAAGGTCGGCCGGTTGAACGCGCGCGTCGAGGAGTCCTTCTCGGGCCACGCGCTCGTCAAGGTGTTCGGTCGCGAGCGCGACTCGCTCGAGAAGTTCCGCGAGGACAACGAGGAGCTGTATCAGGCGGCGTTCAAGGCGCAGTTCCTGTCGGGCATGATCATGCCGGGCATGACCTTCATCGGGAACCTCACATACGTCGGCATCGCGGTGCTCGGCGGGCTCATGGTCGCGGGCGGCCAGCTGCGGCTCGGCGACGTGCAGGCGTTCATGCAGTACTCGCAGCAGTTCACCCAGCCGCTGTCGGAGCTCGGCGGCATGGCCGCGGTCGTCCAGTCCGGCACCGCGTCGGCCGAGCGGGTGTTCAACCTGCTCGACGAGGACGAGCAGGACCCGGACGCGGCGAACGCTCCCGCCCCGGTCGACGGCGACGGCACGATCGAGTTCGAGAACGTCTCGTTCTCGTACCACCCCGATCGTCCGCTGATCCGCGACCTGTCGTTCCGCGTCGAACCCGGGCAGACGGTCGCGATCGTGGGCCCGACAGGCGCCGGCAAGACGACGCTCGTGAACCTCATCATGCGGTTCTACGAGCTCGACCGCGGGCGAATCCTCCTGAACGGACAAGACATCGCGGCGCTCACCCGCCACGACGTGCGCGCCCGCACCGGCATGGTGCTGCAGGACCCGTGGCTGTTCGCGGGAACGATCCGCGAGAACATCCGGTACGGCCGGCAGTCCGCGTCCGACGAGGAGATCGTCGACGCGGCGAAGGCGACCTACGTCGACCGGTTCGTGCACTCGCTGCCCGACGGGTACGACACCATGCTCGACGAAGACGCCGCGAACGTCTCGGCCGGTGAGAAGCAGCTCATCACGATCGCGCGCGCGTTCGTGTCGCAACCGTCGGTGCTGATCCTCGACGAGGCGACCTCGTCGGTCGACACCCGTACCGAGCTGCTGCTGCAGAACGCGATGGCCGCGCTCCGCGCGGGACGTACGTCGTTCGTGATCGCGCATCGGCTCTCGACGATCCGCGACGCCGACCTCATCCTCGTGATGGAGCACGGCGACATCGTCGAGCAGGGCAGTCACGACGAGCTGATCACCGCGAAGGGCGCGTACTACCGGCTCTACAACTCGCAGTTCGAGCAGGCCGCGACCGACCTCGACGCGGAGCTCGCGGCCGAGCAGGGCACGGTCGTCGAGGGCGACCCCGCGATCCAGGGACTCGAGTCCTCGCCCGGCGAACCGGAGGCCGACACCGCGAAGGTGTGATCCCGTTGGTCGAGTGAGCTGCGCGCCAGCGAGCGCATCGAGACCCGGCGCCGGTCGAGGAGGCCGGCTGCCGGGTCTCGATACGCGCCGGGTCTCGATACGCGCCCTCCTTCGTCGGGCGCTACTCGCCCAACGGGGTGACGACGACGGCGTCACACCTCGTCGCGGCCCTCGACCTCGAGGGCGTTGTCGCGGTCGCCCCCGATCGCACCGGCGTCGCGGCCTTCGGCCGCGCGCTCATCGGCTTCGGGCGAGTCCTCGGAGACCTCCCAGGTCTCGTCTTCGAACTGATCCGGGCGCCCGCCCCGGGCGTCGAGGCCGAGCGGTTCCTCCAGCGGGTCGACGAAATCGGTCATCTCGTGCTCCTTCCTCGTGCCTTCGACCGTAGGCGAGCCGGGTCTCGACCGGAAGGGCTTGCACACGCGCAAGGGCCAGCACGAGGCATCCGTCGCCAATAAGCTGGCTGTGCCGTGACCAGTTCTCCTTTCGCCCCCGCACGCCCGTGGCGCATGTGGCTGGTGTGGGCGGTCGGCATCGCCGGGTACGTGCTCTCGGTCACGAACCGTACGTCGCTCTCGGCGGTCGGCACCGACGCCGCGGTGCGGTTCGACGCGGATGCCTCGACGCTGTCCATGTTCGCGGTCATCCAGCTGTTCGTGTACGGCGCGATGCAGATCCCAGTGGGTCTGCTCCTCGACCGGTTCGGTGCCCGCCCGATCATCACCATCGGCATGATCCTGATGGCGCTGGGCCAGGTCGTCATGGCATTCGCGTCCGACGTCGGCATCGGCATCGTCGCTCGCGTGCTGATCGGCGCGGGCGACGCCGCAGTCTTCCCCAGCGTGGTGCGGCTCATCGCGACGTGGTTCCCGGATCAGCGGAACCCGCTCATGGTGCAGCTGACGGGGATCATCGGCCAGACCGGGCAGATCATCTCGATCCTCCCGCTGGCGGCGCTCCTGCACGCCACGACGTGGAGTATCGCGTTCGGCAGTCTCGCCGGCCTCGGGCTCGTGCTCGCGGTGCTCATCTTCCTCATCGTGCGGAACCGGCCTCCAGGCCGGGTGGCCGACATCGCGGTCGACACGCAGACCGGCGCGATCCGCGTCGTCCGGAGTGCGGCCGATCTGCGTGAGGGCTTCCGCCAGTCGTGGGCCCACCCGGCGACCAGGCTGGCATTCTGGTCGCACTTCGCGACGCCGTTCGCGGGCACGGCGTTCGTCATGCTGTGGGGGTTCCCGTTCCTGACCGCGGGCGAGGGGCTCTCGCCGGCGACCGCGTCGCTGGTGATCACCTCGTTCGTGGTGTTCGGCATCGTCGCGGGCCCGGTGATCGGTGCGCTCTCGAGCCGGCACCCGATGCGCCGTTCGACCCTGCTCGTGCTGCCGACGGTCGCGTTCCAGGCGGTCGCGTGGCTGGCCGTCATCCTGTGGCCGGGTCAGGCGCCGCTCTGGCTGCTGTTCGTGCTCGCGTTCGCGCTCGGGACGGGCGGCCCGGCCTCGATGATCGCGTTCGACCACGCCCGCACGTACAACCCGAGCCACCGGCTGAGCACCGCGACAGGCATCGTCAACGGCGGCGGATTCTTCGCGGGCCTCCTCGCGATCCTGTTCATCGGCAGCGCGATGGACCTGCAGGGTGCGGGCACGCCGTCGACGTACACGCTCGAGGCGTTCCGTATCGCGTTCCTCACCCAGGTGCCGCTCTGGGTGCTGGGCGTGACGTTCATCGTGATCGAGCGTCGGAAGACCCGCATCCACATCGGCCTCAGGGAGCCGCGCGCGCCGCGCCGGACCCGGGGCCCACGCCGCCGGGGCGGCCCGACCGAGGCCTGATCGGCCGCGCTGAGCGGCGTCCACAACCGCACCGCGTCCGACCGCCTGCGCCAGCTGTGACCGTCGCGGCTGGCGCAGTTCGTCGAAGGTGGCGGGGCAGCCGGTACGTGGCGCGGCAGCGGGTACGCGGGCAGCGGGGAGGGCGCGGCGCCGTCACTCGTCGGCGAGCAGCTCGCGGAGGTCGTCGGCGGTGAGCGCGGAGCGCTGGTCCGGCTGGCCGGCATCGCCCTCCAGCACCGCGGCGACGAGCTCGCCCTTGCGGCGCTTGAGCGTCATGACCTTCTCCTCGATGGTGTTCGCGGCGACGAGCCGGTAGACCATGACCTGCTTCGCCTGCCCGATGCGGTGCGCACGATCGACGGCCTGATCCTCGCTCGCGGGGTTCCACCACGGGTCGAGCAGGAACACGTAGTCGGCCTCGGTCAGGTTGAGGCCGAAACCGCCGGCTTTCAGGCTGATGCAGAACACGGAGGCCTCGCCCGAACGGAACCGCGCGATCTCGGCATCGCGCCGCGCGAGCGGCGTCGATCCGTCGAGCCAGGCGAACGGCACGCCCTCGGCGGTCAGCCGCTCGGCTGCCTTGCCGAGGAACGACGTGAACTGGCTGAACACGAGTGCCCGGTGCCCTTCGGCGAGCACGTCGTCGAGCTGTTCGAAGAGCGCGTCGAGCTTGGCTGAGGCGAGGCCCGTGTGCGCCTCGTCGATGAGGCTCGCGTCGAGCGCGAGCATGCGGAGCAGGGTCAGCGACCGGTACACGATGTGCCGCTGCCGGTCGAGGTCGTCGACGAGGCCGAGCAGCTTGGTGCGTTCGCGTTGCAGCGTCGCGTCGTAGAGCCGGCGGTGCCGCGGCGCGAGCTCCACGGTGAGGATCTGCTCCTGCTTCGGCGGCAGCTCGGGTGCGACCTGTTCCTTGGTGCGGCGCAGCATGAGCGGGCGGATGCGTCGCCGCAGGCGCTCGAGCCGTTCGCGATGACCGGCCTCGATGGGCCGCCGGTACTGTTCGTCGAAGGCCCGTCGCGACGGGAAGAGACCGGGCGCCACAATCCGCAGGATGGCCCACAGCTCGCCGGTGTGGTTCTCGATGGGCGTTCCGGTGAGCGCGAGCCGGAACGGAGCCCGGATCGCGCGGGCCGCGTCGTGCACCTTCGTCGCGGGGTTCTTCACGAACTGCGCTTCGTCGAGCACCAGGCCGGCCCAGTCGCGGGCCGCGAAACGGGCGGCGTCGAGCCGCAGCACGGCATAGGTCGTGACGACGACATCGGCGGTCGCGGCGGCAGCCGCGAGCCGGCCGCGGTCGGCGGTGTCGGTCGCGAGGACGGCGGCGACACGGAGCCCGGGGGTGAATCGTGCGGCCTCGGCCAGCCAGTTCGAGGCGACCGAGGACGGTGCGACGACGAGGAACGGGTGCGGCGAGGCATCCGCCCGCCGCGCGTGCGCGATCAGCGCGAGCGTCTGCACCGTCTTGCCGAGCCCCATGTCGTCGGCGAGGATGCCGCCGAGGCGGCTGCGCCACAGCAGCGCGAGCCAGCGGAACCCGTCGAGCTGGTACGGCCTCAGCTCGACCTCGAGGCCGGGTGGCGGTGGCGTGTCCGCGCCGTCTCGGCCGGTGAGCCCGCTGACGGTCTCGCGCCACGAGACCGCGGGCTCGGCCTGATCGGCGAGGTCCTCGAATTCCGCCCACAGCGCGACCTGGCTGCGGTGGATGCGCACGCCGGTCTCCCACTCGTCGAGCGTCCCGGCTTCGTCGAGGAGGTCGCGCAACGGCTCGAACAGCGGCTGCGTGAGGTCGAGGTAGGTCTTGTCGACGAGCAGCAGACGACGCTGCCCCTTCGCGAGCGCGCGGAACAGCGGCATGAACGCCACCTTCCGGCCGTTCACGGTGACCACGACACCGAGGTCGAACCAGTCCGTCTTGGGCGACTCGACGGTCGTCACGGTGAGCTGCGGCACGCCGGCCTCGCGGTAGTCGGGCGGGTCGCCCGTGACGTCGACGCGCACGCGGTCGAGGCGGCGCAGGCGACGGATGACCCGGTCGGCGAACCAGGCCACGTCGGCGCCGCGCAGGGTGATCGGCGCCATCGGCAGTCCGCCGAGCTCGTCGCGCGCGGGCTCGATCACCTCGGGATCGAGGTCGGGGTCTGCCGCATCCGAGCCGGATGCTCCAGCCGCGGCATCGAGCACCGGGTCGTCCGCGATGAGCTCGCGGCGTCCGTCGGCGTGCTCCCAGTGCCACGCGAGGTGCAGCACCTCGTCCGGCTCGAAGCGGGCGTGGAGCACGAGGGTCGCGGGCATCGGCGGCGGCGGCTCGAAGCTGTCGTCGTGGCTCGTGATGGGCAGCGCCTCCGCGAGCCTCGGGTACGCGGATCGCAGGAACTCGACGGCTTCGCCTGGAACGACCCGGATGTCTCGTGGCTGGTCGAGCACCGCACGCTGGGCGGGGCTCAGTCCACCCGGGACGGGTGCGAGCGTGAGCTCGCCGGCGGCGAAGTCGAAGGCGTAGAGGCCGTGGTCGCCGATCGCGCGGGCGGCAGCGGCGGGCATGACGCGTCCGTCGAGCTCGACGTTCGGTGTCAGCACGAGGTCTGCAGTGCCCGCGTGCGTGGGCAGGTCCGCGCGTGCACGGGGCTCGCCCGAGGCATCCGGTCGGTCGTATCGCGCGTCGAGCCCGACCGTCGCGCTCGTCGCGAGGCGGACCGTTCGCGTCGCCGGCGAGCCGACGAGCGCGACGCCGAGGCGGGCCGCGTCGGCGAGGTGCGCCCAGAGCAGCGGGCTCTCGTACTCGTCGAGCGTGATCCACTCGGAGCCGTAGGTCGTGTACACGCTGGGGCTGCGGCCCTTGAGCAAGGCGAGATGGGCGAACCAGCGCGCCTGCTCGGGGTCGTAGCCCTGTGACGCGCCCTGAAACGCGATGTTCTGCCAGGTGAGCCCGGCTTTCGCCCACCCGTTGCGGGCTCCGGCGGCCACGGGCCGCACCGCCAGACGGTCGACGCCGTCGGCCCGCTTCGCGGGCTCGTCACGCGGTCCCTGCCAGTCGCCGTCGCGGCGAGCGCGGCGTCGCCGGAGCTCGAACTGGAGCGCGAGCGCGCGGAACCCCATCGCGGGCCGTGCGCCGGGCGAGGCGTCATCGCGGGCTGGCGGCCCTGATGCGCCGCCTGCCGTGATGCCCAGCACCTCGAGCTGCGCCCGCCAGTCGGCGGTCGGCGGATCGAGGGGCATGCGTTCATGCTCGCACGCTCCGCTGACAGGCGGTCATCGCGCGAAGCCGGTCCGCGACTGTCAAGCCCACGCCACCGCGCACGGCCGAGTGCGAGAGTGAGACCATGACCCACCACAGTGACCAGCGCGATCACCACGACGGCGGCCTCGGCAGCGAGGGCACGATCCCCGACGAGCCGGGCAGCGTCGGCGTCGGCGCGGGCGAGCCCACGACGTTCGAGCCCGAGGAGGACCCGGAGGCGGCGGCGAACCGGGACGACGACGCGGCCGAGCCGAACGAGTAGTCGCCCGCCCCACGACGGCGCGGCCGCTTACGCGAGCACGTCGCCCGTCGTCCCCGAGACCACGAGGTCCGCGCGTGCACGCGTCGGCTCGATGAGGCGCGCGTTCGCGCCGTCGACGTCACGCGCGTAAGCCTCGGCCACCTCGGGCGTCCGCCCGCCCGCGCGGTGGCGGGCGATGAGGCGAACCATCCGTTCGCTCTCCGGCGCAGCGCAGAACCAGGCCTCGTCGAGCAGCCCGCGAACGCGCCCCCAGGGCTCGTCGTCGCACAGCAGGTAGTTGCCCTCGACGACCACGATCCGGGCCTCGGGCTCTATGGCGATCTCGGCGGCCACGGGCTCGTCGGCGGCGCGTTCGAAGCTCGGGGCGTACACCGTGTGGCCGGTCTCCCCGCGGAGCCGCTCGAGCATCGCGACGAACCCCCAGCCGTCGAACGTGTCGATCGCGCCCTTCCGCTCGCGGCGCCCGAGGCGGTCGAGCGTCGCGTTCGCGAGGTGGAATCCGTCCATCGGCAGGTACGCCGCCGCGACCGCGCCGCGGGCCGTCACGGCGTCCACGACCGCGCGCGCGAGCGTCGACTTGCCCGCACCGGGGCTGCCGGCGATGCCGATGAGGAGCCGGCCGCCGTCACCCGGCGCGCCGAGCAGACGTTCGACACGAGCCGCAAGGGCGTCCGCAGCGTTCGGGGTCACGATGACCACCCTAGGCGGGCAGGCGCGGATGCAGGTGCCTTTTCGTGGTGCGCATCGGGCCGTGGTAATACACTAGTGTGATGTTCTACATCGCTCATCCCGTCCCCTTTCGAGGCACGACGGCGGAGGCTACGATCAGCCGCATGCCTCGTCTCCGCCTCCCCGCGCTGGCCGCCGCCTCCGCGGTCGCCGTACTGCTCTCCGGCTGCGCCGGCTCCTCGGCCACGCCGACCACCCCGCCGCCGCCGAGCCCGACGCCCACGGCGACTCCGACGCCGGCCGCCTCCGTCGACCCGAACGCCCCGTCGGGGCAGTGCGCCGACGATGCGCTCAGCGTCTCGATCTCGGGCGGCGATGCCGGCGCCGGGTCGACCGGTTACGACCTCGTGTTCACGAACACCGGGTCGGCGGCGTGCGAGCTGCGCGGGGCGCCCGGCGTCTCCGTGATTGACGGTTCGGGCACGCAGCTCGGCGAGGCCGCCGAGCAGGTCGGCGACGATGCGCCGGAGACGCTGACCCTCCAGCCCGGCGGGTCGGTGACGGCCCCGCTGACCGCCGTGAACATCGACCCTGACGGCGGCCCGCTCGACGACTGCCCGGTCGTGCACGGCACGGGCTACCGGGTCTACCCGCCGCACAGCTTCACGGGCTTCGTGGTCGACGCGAGCGATGTGCCGGCCTGCGACAGCGGCACGGTGTTCCTGAAGGTCGGCCCGGTGGCTGCGAGCTGATCGGGAATGCGGATGCTCCCCGCGGCGGTTGCTGCTCGGTGACCGGGCTCGCGCGAAGCGCGAGACACCGGGACCGAAGACCCCCGCAGAGAGACGGAGCCCACCCATGACCATCCTCGTCACCGCAGCAAGCGGCCAGCTCGGCCGACTCGTCGTCGAAGCGCTCCTCGCGCGCGGCGCGCAGCCGTCGGAGATCGTCGCGACGGCACGTGACACGGCCAAGCTCGCGGAGCTCTCGGCCCGAGGCATCCGAACCGCAGAGCTCGACTACGACCGCCCCGAGACGATCGCGGCGGCGCTCGACGGGGTCGACCGGGTGCTGCTCATCTCGGGGTCGGCACCCGGCGCGCGGCTCCAGGGGCACCGCAACGTGATCGACGCGGCGAAGGCGGCCGGCGTCGCTCAGCTCGTGTACACGAGCGCGCCGAAGGCGACGACGGCCGAGGGCTTCCCGCTCGCCGCCGACCACAAGGCCACCGAGGAGGCGATCGCTGCGGCAGGTGTGCCCGCCGTGATCCTGCGCAACAACTGGTACACCGAGAACTACGTTCCGGATGTCTCGCGCGCGGCCGAGACCGGCGTGATCGCGTCGTCCGCGGGTGACGGGCGGGTCGCGAGCGCGACGCGCGCCGACTTCGCGGAGGGCGCCGCCGCGGTGCTGCTCGACGGCCGGACGCTCGAGGGCCGGACGCTCGAGCTGACCGGCGACACCGCGTGGACCTTCGACGACCTCGCAGCGGCCGCCTCCGAGGTCGTCGGCCGCGAGGTGACGTACCAGCCTCTCTCGACCGAGGAGCAGGTCTCGGCACTGGAGTCGGCGGGGCTCGACCACGGAACCGCGGCCTTCGTCGCGGGCATCGACGACGCGATCCGGCGCGGCGTGCTCGGCGATGCGACGCCGACGCTGTCGGAGCTCATCGGCCGTCCGACGACGCCGCTCGTCGAGGCTCTGCGGGCGGCGATCGACGGCGAGCGCGCCGCGGCGGCGTGAGGTCGCCGGCGATTCCTCCACCGCGGTCTGCTGCGTGAGCCCCGGCGTCGTGGGGAGGCCTCCCCATGACGCCGGGCTCCGTTTCCTGCCAGGGTGGAAGCATGACTGACCCGAACCTCCCCCCTGCCGGCTGGTATGACGACGGCACCGGCACGGGCACCGTGCGCTACTGGGACGGCGCGCAGTGGACCGAGCACACGTCGTCGGCCACGCCCGCCGACGCGATCGCGTCCGAGCCGCATGGCGCCGAGGCATCCGCACCCGAGGCGGCCACGCTCGATGCCGAGGCGACCGCCGCCGAGGCATCCGTGCCCGCCGCAGCCCAGCCCGCAGCCGACTGGACCGCACCCGGCGAGCAGGCCGAGGCCGCCCCGGTGTATGCCCAGAGCGTGGCCGCGCAGAGCGCGTACACCCAGGACGCGGGCACCGAAAGCGCTCACGCGCAGCACCCGTATGCCCAGAGCCCGTATGCCCAGAGCCCGTACGCCCAGGGCCAGTACGCCCAGAGCCCCTACGATCAGAACCCCTACGCCCAGCAGCCTTACGCGCAGCCGGGCTCCCCGGAGGTCGGCGGCAAGAAGCCGGTCCACGTCCTCGGCATCATCGCGCTCGCCGTCGCGGGTGTCGGGTTCGTGCTCGCGTGCATCCCGGTGACCGTGCTGTTCGGCTGGTTCGTGTTGCCGATCGGCGTCATCCTGTCGATCGTCGCCCTGTTCATGAAGGGTGCCAAGTGGCCCGGCATCGTCGGCCTCTCGGTCTCCGTCGTCGGCCTGATCGTCGCCGCGATCGTGAGCATCGTGGCATTCGTCTTCGCGGTCGGCGAGATCGAGCGATCGATCGACGAGTTCGACTCGGGGTCGTCGGCGCTCGAGGAAGAGCTCGACGGTGCGTTCACTCCCGAGGTGTTCGGGTCGCGCGACGATCCGCTCGCGATCGGCGAGACGATCACCACCGACGAGTTCGAGGTCGTCATCAACAGCATCGACCTGGACGCGACCGAGCAGGTCCTCGCAGCCGACGAGTACAACGAGCCGCCCGCCGAGGGCGAGACGTACGCGATCGTCAACCTCACGGTGACGTACACCGGAGAGGAGTCGTCGACCGACAGCATGGTCGGCATCGACTACGTCGGCGCCGACGGCGTCGTGAAGAGCGACTCGTATGCCTACGCGTGGGGCATCGAGCCCGAGTTCGGCATGACCGAGCTGTTCGCGGGCGGCAGCGTCACGAGCAACCTGGTCCTCATGCTGCCGGCCGATCCCGACGGCGTCCTGCTCGTGTCGCCGGGCTTCTTCGACGAGGCGTGGGTGTCGCTGCGCTGATCGGCTCGAGCGGGGCTCGCTCGCCGACGCGCGAGCGCCGGGCCGCACGCGAGCGCCAGGCTACGCGCGAGCGCCAGGCCACCAGGCGGGCATGAGGGTCGCGATGCGGGCGGCCTCCGCCGTGGCATCCGTGTCGTCGGTGAGAGCCCAGGTCTCGATCGCGCCGACGAGCCCGCCCGCGATGTACGCGGCCGCCTGCGCGGTCGCGTGGTCGGTTCGCGGCGCACCGGGCACGTGTTGTTCGCGCCACACCTCGAGCGCGAGTCGCGCGCGGTGGCGGAGCCGGTCGTCGAGGGCGGCGCGGAAGACGCCGCGTGTGGCCGGGCCGAAGAGCGTGCGATAACCGGCACGCTCCTCGGTCACGTGGTCGAGGATGCGCCGCATCGAGCCCAGGTACCGATCCGCGACCTCGGCGGGCTGCTCGGCCGTGGCCTCGACCTCGACCTCGGCGATGCGGTCGATGTCGCGGCTGAACTCGGCGAGCGCGAACTCGCGCACGCTCTCGGCGTGGCCGTAGAACGTCGTGCGGTGCACGCCCGCCTCGCGGCACAGCTCGGCAACGCTGATGGTGTCGAGCTGCTGGCGCGCGAGCAGTCGCACGAGCGCTGCGGCGAGTGCCTGGCGGGTGCGGATCTGTCGGGGATCTGACTGCATCTGATCAGGGTAGTGAGCCGGTGAGCACCGGGCGGGCGGATGTCTCGCACGAGGCATCCGCCCACCTCAGCGCTGCGGCACCGCACCGGTGCTGCGGCGCAGGTGCGGCCGGTGCGGGCGGCGGACTCAGCTCTCGTAGTGCGAGAGCCCGGCGGTCTCGCCGCCGTCGGCGACGAACTCCGCGCCCGTCGAGAAGCTCGACTCGTCGCTCGCGAGGAACAGGATGAGGTTGGACAGCTCGATCGGCTCGCCGACCCGGTGCAGCGCGACGTGGTTCTGCGGCGTGTCGAGCTCGTCGGTCATGGGCGTCCGGATGACCCCGGGGTGCACCGAGTTCACCCGGATGTTGTACTTGCCGAGGTCGAGCGCGGCGTTCTTCGTCAGGCCGCGCACGCCGTACTTGGCGGCGTTGTAGCCGGGCAGCGCCTCGTAGCCCTGCAGCCCCGCGGTCGAGGAGATGTTGATGATCGATCCCGCGCCGCTCTGCTTGAGCGCGGGGGCTGCGGCCCGGATTCCGTAGAAGACGCCGGTGAGGTTGATGGCGATCATCGTGTCCCAGGCTTCGAGCGAGTATTCGTCGACGGGACCGAAGTTCGCGATGCCGGCGTTGTTCACGACGACGTCGAGCCCGCCGAACTCGTCGACGGCGAGCTGCACGGCCTGCTCCCACTGGGCGTAGTCCGTGACGTCGAGGTGGACGTAACGCACCCGCTCGCCGAGCTCGGCGGCGAGCGCCTCGCCTTCGGCGTCGAGCAGGTCGCCGATGACGACCTTCGCACCCTCTTCGACGAGGAGCCGGGCGTGCGAGGCGCCCATTCCACGGGCACCTCCGCTGATGAGAACCACCTTGTTGCTGACGCGTGCCATGTGCTGACCTTTCTCTCGCTTCCGGGGTCGAAAGACCCGGAGTGTTCCGGGTCGAAAGACCCCGTGCGGTTCGGCATCGTCGCGGGCTCGTGGCGTCGTGGCGGGTGCCGACCGCGGTGTCGGTGTACGCTTCTATTCTACATCTGTCGAATAGAGGCCGGGCTCAGAAGCTCACCTCATCGGCATTCCGCGATCACGGCACGGCGGGCCAACTCCTGCCGACCCGTGGGCGACACGTGCGACGACACGAACGCCTGCGCGTGACGAACGGCGAACTGCACCGCCTCGTGGATCGATACGAAACGCCGGGCGTCAAGACGGACCAGTGCCCGCCGAAGCTCGACGGACGCATCGACGAGGCCCGCGAGTTCGACCCGCGAGCCACGGCCGACCTGAGCGGCACATTCGGCCTCGTCGTCGCGGTTCGGCAGGGGGCTGTCGGGCCGCACCGACCCGACCCCCGAGCTCAGAACAGTCGCCGCTGCGCGACGACCGAAGCGCCCTCGAGCTCGAGGAGACGGAGTTTGCGTTCGAGGCCGCCGGCGTACCCGGTCAGGGCGCCGGTCGCCCCCACGACGCGGTGGCACGGCACGACGATGCTCAGCGGGTTCCGGCCGACTGCTCCGCCGACCCGGCGGGCGAGATTGCGATCGCCGAGCTCCACCGCCAGCGCTCCGTAGGTGGTGGTCTCGCCGTACGGGATCTCTCGTAACCGGGTCCACACCGCCTGCTGGAACGGGTCGCCTGTCGGGGCGATCGGCAGGTCGAAGTCGCGGCGCCGGCCGTCGAGGAACTCGGTGAGCTGCGAGGCGAGGTCGGCGAAGAGCGGGTCGGTCGACGACTCGACGCGTACGCCGGTCGACCCCTCGGCCGGCGGGTGCCAGTGCTGCGGGAAGTAGATGCCCGCCATCGCGTCCCCGTCGGCCACGACGAGCAGCTCCCCGAGCTCGGTGGGAAGTGTGGCGTGGCGGCGCGTCATACATCTATCCTCGCGCGCCCACGCCCGACGCCCGCCGGCTCGAGCAGCGGGAAACGGACTTCAACAGTCTGGGTCGTTCGCGACGGAGGAGCACGCGTATCGAGACCCGGCTTCGTCAGATCCAGCCCTGCTGCCAGGCGATCTCAGCGGCCTCGTGCCGCGAAGCGGCGCCGAGCTTCGTCATCGCGGACGACAGGTAGTTCCGCACGGTTCCGGGCGCCAGATGCAGGCGGTCGGCGATCTGCTGCACGCTCATGGTCGAACGGCTGTGACGGAGCACGTCGAGCTCACGATCGGTCAGCGGACAGCGTTCGGCCGTGAGCGCCGTCGCCGCGATCTCGGGGTCGATGTAGCGGCGGCCGGCAGCGACATCGCGGATCACGTTCGCCAGCTCCTCCGCGGGCGTCGACTTCGGCACGAACCCGGAGACCTTCGAGGCCAGCGCGCGGCGCAGCACGCCCGGGCGTGCATGACGGGTCACGATCACCACGCGCGTCGGCACCTCGGCGAGGATGCGGGTCGCCGCCTCGAGCCCATCGGCCTCGGGCATCTCCAGGTCGAGCAGACACACCTCAGGGCGGTGCTCGATCGCGAGCGACACCGCCTCCTCGCCGTTCGCCGCGCTCGCCACGACCTCGATGTCGGGCTCCAGGTTCAGCAGTGCGATCAGCGCACCGCGGATCAGGTGCTCGTCGTCGGCGACCAGCAGGCGGATCATGCCCGCGGGCGCGCTCACGACGCCGCCTCCACACCCACCGGCACCGACCTCTCCTCGACGGGCACCGTCGCCGTGAGCACGAACATGCCGCCCGAGGCATCCGTCGACGTCTCGAGCCGGCCGCCCACATCGGCGAGCCGCTCGCGCAGGCCCGCCAGGCCGGAACCCACGGACCGGCCCCACCCCGGAGCATCCGTGTCGCCGGCGACGCCGTCGTTCTCGATCGACAGCACGCTCGACCCGCCCGCCGCACCGAGCGTGATCGTCACGCGCGTCGCCTCACTGTGCCGCAGGATGTTCGTCGTCGCCTCTCGCACCACCGACGCGAGCGCGGCCCGCACCGACGGCTCGGTCGGCACCACCCCCACACGCAGCGCGCACGACGCACCCGCGGCGGTCAGCACCTCGCGGGCGTTCTCGAGCTCGTCATCGAGCGCGACCTGCCGGTAGCCCGCGACCAGCGAACGTGTCTCCTCGAGCGCCTGCTTCGCGATGAGCCGCGTCTCGTGGATGTGCTCGCGGGCCGCCACGGGATCGACCTCGAGCAGGCGCTCCGCGAGCTCCGACTTGAGCGAGATCACCTGCAGATGATGGCCCTGGATGTCGTGCAGGTCGGACGCGAACCGAAGCCGCTCCTGCGTGACCGCGAGCTCCGCCGCCGTCCGGCGCAGCCGGTCCATGCGCACGACGATCTCCCACCACCACAGGCTCGAGATCAGCATGAACGGCAGCAGGATCGAGTAGATCAGGAACATGATCATGCCGCCCCGCGGCAGCTCATCGAACGACTGATCGAGCACGACCGTCGCCAACACGATGTGCGCGACGAACAGCACCACGCCCAGCGCGAGCACGGCCCAGCGCCGCACCCGGGGCACGAGGCATGCGATGAGCGAGACCGCCGCCCACAGCGGCACGGCCGTCGCGAACGCGCTCGCCGGCGCGAACAGCCCGAGCGCCCACACGAAGCCCGCCGAGCCGACGAGGGCGAACGTCCAGCCGGCCGCGGGAAGCCCGCCGGCACGCCCGGCACGGAGGAACCAGCAGTACCGGATCTGCGCCGCCGCCGCGAGCACCACCGCCGCGATCACGACCACGGTGAACGGGTCGCCCGTCGAAAGGAAGTCCTCGAGCAGCGTCAGCACGACCACGGCCTCGAGGAAGCCGATGAAGAACACGATCGACGTGAGGGTGTAGTACCAGGTGGTCTGCACACTCCTGGCGTGCTCGGGCCTGGCCAGTGCGGCGGGCATGCCCTCGAGCGTAGGGCAGTGACAAATGTCACGGCGAGACATGCGGAATCCGCCGAGAACGGGTGACGCCGCGACACTGCCGCCGCCGCCGCGGATCCGGTGGACTCGAAGCATCGCCGAACGGAGTCATCCGGTTCGGGCAGGCACACCGAACGTCAGGAGCACCACATGAGCCTCATCGAAACCTTCCAAGACCTCGTCGCGCAGGTTCCCGACCTCGTGCAGCCGCTCATCATCGCGGGCGCCGGCGCGATCCCCTTCATCGAGGGTGAGGGCGCCGTGTCGATCGGCATCCTCGGCGGCATCACCCCCGTCGTCGCGGCGATCGCCGCCATGATCGGCAACTTCGCGTGCGTCGCCGTGCTCGTGCTGATCAGCGCCGGTGCGCGGCAGGCCGTCGTCACCCGGCATCACGAACGCGTGCAGGCCCGGGCGATGGCCGGCGGGGGCGAGGGTGGCGCCGCGGGCGCCGGGGGTGCGGGTGCCGGGGGCGCCGACCTGTCCGAGATCCCGGAATCGCCCCGCAAGGCCAAGTTCCAGCGAGCGCTCGTGAAGTACGGCGTGCCCGGCGTGAGCCTCCTCGGCCCGCTGCTGCTGCCCACGCAGTTCACCGCGACCATGCTCGCGGCCGCGGGGGTCGGCAAGGCCCGCATCCTCATCTGGCAGGGCGTCGCGATCTTCCTCTGGACCACGGTGTTCGCCGTGCTCATCGGCGGCGTGCTCTACGCCGTGCGCTGAGCCTGTTGCCACCGGCTCCGCGCCACTTCGGTCACCGCTGCGCCAGTCTTACTGGCGCGCTGCTGAACGAAGTGGCGCGGAGCGTGGGGTCAGCCGCGGGCGGTGCGGCGGCGGAAGGTGAGCGCGAGCCCGGCGAAGCCGGCCAGCATGAGCGCGAGGGCTCCCCCGAGCCACGCGGATGCCTCGACGCCGGTGTGCGCGATCTCGGCACCGCTCTGCCCGGACGAGGCGGGCGCCGGGGTCGGCGCCGGCACGCGCGGCGGGTCGGCGACGGGGCCGGTCGTCGAGACCTCGACGATGCGGCCGTCCTCGCCGACCGAGAACCAGACCGACGTCGTCGCCTCGACGCCGTCGGCACCGGTCGCCGTGAACCGTAGCTCGTGCGCCCCGAACGGCATGGTCGCGGGCAGCGTCGCCGACGCGGCCACCGTCCCGTCGACGGATGCCTCGCCCGAGGCGAGCACGATGGGCTCCGAATGCACGACGACCGACCAGCTCGAGGACGGCGCGAGGCCCGAGCCATCCGCCGCGATCTCGACCCCGGCCGCCTCATCACCGGGCTCGCCCGCGAACGTCAGCGACAGCTCGGGCTGCGCCACGACGAGCTCGAACGCGCGCGGCGCGGGGTCACGTGTCGCGTTGCGGGCGGTGAGCTCGAACGCGAACGTTCCGGCATCGGTCGGGGTGCCCGCAAGGGCCCACGTGCCGTCATCCGCCTGCACCGGTGCGAGGCCGGCCGGCAGTCCGCCGCCGGTGAGCTCGAACTCGACCGCGTTCGCCGCATCGAGCGGCAGCTCCGCTGCGACATTGCGGTCGAGGGCCGGGAACGCCTCGGTGACCCACTCGACGAGCGGCGCCGAGACCACACCCGTGAACCGCTGCTCGACCCCGATGTCGCCGTTCGAGGCCGTGATGGTCACGTCGTACGGACCGAACGCCGCAGGGACTCCGACGATCACGCCGTCGTCGAGGATGAGCCCGGCCGGCAGCTCGCCATCGGTCACGGCGTAGCCCGTGGCATCCGTCGCATCGAGCCTGACGGAGAACGGGACGCCCTCGCGGAGCTCGCCGAACTCGGTGATCTGCCAGACCGGCGCGTCGCGCACCTCGATCGTGAGGTCGACGGTGTGCTCGGCGACGCCGTTCCACATGGTCACCGTCACCGTGGTCGTGCCGGGATCGAGGGCGACGAACTCGATGCCCTCACCGAATGCCCAGCTCACGTCGAGGATCTCCTCGTTCGCGGCCACGACGTCTCGAACCCGGCCGTGCGCGACCGTCTCGGGGATGAGCAGGCCGTTTCCGGTGGTCATCAGGAACGAGGTCTCGCCGGTCCAGACCGGCACGTCGCGCACGTCGATCTGGAAGGTGCGCGTGCGGCCCTCACCGTCGGCGTTCGCCGCGCGGATGCTCGGCTCGAACCGGCCCGCCTCGGTCACCGTGCCGTGCACCCGGCCGTCGGCGTCGAGCGTCAGCCCGGTGGGCAACGCGCCCGACTCGAGCGTGAAGCTCGCGGCGTAGTCCGCGTCGAACGCGTCGTCGACGACCATGCCGACCTCGAGCGGACCGAAGAACTCGGTCACCCAGTTCACGGCGCCGTCCGCGACCGCGCCCGTGAACCGCCGCTCGAGCCGGATGTCGCCGTTCGACGCGGCGATCGTCACGTCGTACGGGCCGTACGCCTCGGGCGTGCCGGCGATGACGCCCTCGGCCAGGGTGAGACCCGCGGGCAGCTCGCCGTCGGTGATCTCGAAGCTCGTCGCGCCTGAGGCGTCGAGGGCGAGCTCGTAGGGAGCGCCGACCCGCAAGTCTCCGAGCGACGTGGTGACCCAGGTCGGCCGCGGCAGCACCTCGAGCTCGATGGCTTGCTCGTAGTCGCGCGAGCTGTTGGTCAGGGTGACGGTGACGGTCGCCGTGCCCGCCTCGACGCCGGTCAGCCGCACGCCGAACCGGCCGCGGAGTTCAGCGGTCGCGACGCTCTCGGGTGCGACGGTCGCGCCCTTCATGCTGCCGCCCGTGACCGAGGTGTTCGGCAGCTCGATGAACTCGCCGGCCGTCACCGTGTACGAGGTCTGGGCGACCCACACGGGGATCGCACGGACCGTCACGAGGAAGCCCTTGGTGGAGCCGATGCCGTCGGCATTCCTCGCCTCGACGCTCAACGAGTGCGTGCCGACCTGCGTGACCGCGCCGTGCAGGCGGCCGTCCGAGTCGAGCGTCAAGCCGGGCACGCCCGCGCCCCACTGGACGTACTCCACGGCGTTCGTGGCCTCGAGCTGCACGTCGACGTCGTCACCGACGACGAACGGACCGACATCGGCGGTGACCCACTCCACCTTGCGTGCGGCGACCGTGACCGTGAGGTCCTGGGTCCATTCGTGAACGCCGTTCGTGAACGTCACGGTGACCGTCGCAATGCCCGAGACGAGCGCGTCGAGCTGGAGGCTGGTGTCGGCGAGCACCTCGGCGTCCACGATGCCGTCCGGGGCGACCGTCGCGTCGGTCAGCCAGCCGAAGACCGTGGCCCGCTCGATGTTGAGCTCGTCGCCCGGCGCCAGGTCGTACGAGGTCTCGCCGACCCAGGTCGCGGCCGCACGAACGACGATCGAGAATTGCCGCATCACGTACTCGCCATCGGCATTGACGCCCCGGATGTAGGCGTACGAACCCCCGACCTGGGTTGGCGTGCCATGGAGACGGCCGTCGGGCTCGAGCGTGAGACCGTCAGGCAGGCGGCCGAACTCGAGCTCGTACTCGACGGCGTGGGTGGCTTCGAGCTGCAGGTCGACCGGGTACCCGACCGTGGCGTCGGGGATGCCGGGCGTCACCCACTGCACATACCCTGCTGCGACCGTGCCCGTGAACTGCCGCTCGACCGCAACGTAGCCGTCGGACGCGGCGATCGTGACGGCGTAGGGGCCGTGCTCGGTGGGTGTACCGGCGATCACGCCGTCTTCGAAGGTCAGACCCTCGGGCAGCTCACCGCCGGTGATCTCGAACTCCGTGGCATCCGTGGCCTCGAGCTCGAGCTCGAAGGGGACGTCGAGACGGAGGTCGCCGAACGACTCGGTGACCCAGACCACGCGTTCGACGACGACGACCGTGACGTCCTGCGTCCACTCGTCGGCACCGTTCGTGTACGTGACCGTGACCGTGGCGGTCCCGGGGGTGATCGGGTGGAAGGTCAGGATCCCCGGGGTCCACATCTCGGTGGTGAGGATGAGGGCCGGCGTGACCGTCGCTGAGGTGATCCAGCCGCCTTCGACCGCGCTCTCCGGCACGTCGAAGCGTTCGTCGTCCTTGATCGTGAACTCGGTCTCACCCGCCCAGGTGGCCGCGTCGATGACCTCGACGGTGACCGGCTTCATCAGCCCACCGCCCCCGAAGGCGCCGTCGGCGTTGAACGCGTCGATGCCCGTGGACACGCTCATCACGGTGGTCGGGGTGCCGTGGATCCGGCCGTCGCGTTCGAGCGTCAGCCCGTCCGGGAGCGGAGCACCGTTCATCCTGAAGTCGACGGCGTGCGTCGCTTCGAGCCGCAGGTCGACCGGGACACCGACCGTGAACGGACCGATGCGCTCCGTGACCCAGACGACGGCGCCCGCCGCGACGGTCCCGGTGAAGCGCTGTGCGGTCTCGCCGCCCCCGTTCACCGCGGCGATGGTGACGTCGTACGCGCCATGCTCGGTCGGCGTGCCCGTGACGGTGCCGTCGACCAGTTCGAGCCCGGCCGGCAGTGCGCCCGCGGTCACGCGGAAGCCCGTGGCATCCGTCGCCTCGAGCTGGGTGGTGAGCGGAACATCGACGCGCGTGAAGCCGAGGCCGGTGGTCTGCCAGACCGGCGCCGCCGGGTGGACGACGAGCTCGTACAGACGGTAGCTCGAGGCCCCGACGTTGACGGCCGAGAGCCAGACCTCGGAGGTCCCCGCCTGCGTCGGCGTTCCGATGATGCGGCCATCCGGCTCGACCGTGAGGCCGGGCGGCATGGTGCCGTCGTGGAGGGCGTACTCGTTGGCGTACCGGGCCTCGAGCTGGAACTCGTACGGCACGCCGATGACCGCCGGGGTGATCGTCCCCGTCATCCAGGTCACCCAGGGCGCCGTCACGCTTCCCGAGAAGGTCTGGTTCGTGACGCCGCCGGGGCCGCTCGCGGCGACCGTGAACTCGTACCGGTAGGGCCCGTTGTTGCTGCCGACCGTCGGCACGCCCGAGATGACCCCGTCGGCGAGGGTCAGGCCCGAGGGCAGTCCGCCCGCGACGACGGAGTACTCCGTCGCATCCGAAGCCTGCAGGGTATGGCTGACCCACTCGGCCGCTCGCATGTTGCCGAGGCTCGTGGTCTGCCAGACGGGGGCGGGCGTGGGCGGGGCGATGTAGAGCGCGAAGCCCTGATCCGCCGTGCCGTTGAGGTTCGTCGCCCGGACCGTGAAGCGGAAGGTGCCGTCGACCGTGGGCGTGCCGCTGAGCTTGCCCGAGCGCGACAGCTCGAGGCCGTCCGGGAGGGTGCCGGAGTGGACGGCGAAGTTGCCGAACGGGCTGACGACGAGATCCGCGTCATAGGGGGTGTCGATCGTGCCGGTCGGCAGGTCGGTGGTCTGCCATACCGGGGTGTCGTGGACACGGATCGCGACGTCGTAGTCCGTGTACGCGCCGTCCGGCGTCTCCTGCACGCGCATCGAGAAGCCGAATACGCCGGCCAGGCCGGGGACGCCGGTCAGCGCGATCCCGCCGTAGGACGGGTCGAAGCTCAGGCCGGGCGGCAGGTTCGGGGTGCCCGTCACCTCGGAATCGGCGAACGCCTCGTCGGCGATGACGACCTGGCCCTGGCCGTTGCCGATGATGTAGTTCACGGTGGTCAGGGGTGGCGTGGCCGCGTTCGCCGGACTGGTCGGCGTGAGCGCGAGCGCGGTCGCGGCCAAGAGCGCGGCGAGCGCCGCGGCCAGCGAGCGGATGAATCGGCGAGGAGTCTGCGTCGGCGCAGGCGGGTGCATGGCAGGGGCCCTTCGGGGGTCGGCCGCGCGCAGGGTACAGGCGGCCTGCCCATGATATGGGAGCGCGGGGTCCGAATCGAAGGGACCTGGGTCGCCAACCGCGCTCCCGTCGGCTGCTCGCCCCACTCGATCGGCGCGGGGCGCGTGGCTCCGCGCCACTTCGGTCGCCGCTGCGCCGTTCTTCCTGGCGCGCTGGTGAACGAGGTGGCGCAAAGCGCGAGCCGCGTCCAGCTAGCCTGAGCGAGAACAGCCCACCCCACCAAGGGAGCCCCGTGTCCGAACCGCTGCACGTCGTCGCCGCGGTGATCGAGCATGAGGGTCGGGTGCTCGCGTGCCGGCGGCGGGCCGGGAAAGCGGATGCCGGGAAGTGGGAGTTTCCCGGCGGGAAGGTCGAGGCGGGCGAGACGGCCGCGGAGGCGCTCGTGCGCGAGATTGTCGAGGAACTCGGCGTCGAAATCGAAGTCCACGACGAGCTGACCACCGACGACACGGACGTCGGCGGCCGGGTCATCCGTCTCACGTGCCTGCGCGCCACGCTCACCGCCGGCCGCCCTACCTCCAGCACCGACCACGACGCCATGCGGTGGGCGACACCGGCTGAGCTGGTCACGCTCGACTGGGCAGCGCCCGACCTTCCGGCGGTGCGGCTTCTCGCCGCCACAGCACCAACGGCCACCCCCACACCACCCGGCGGCTCCTGACCACCCCTAAACTGCCCCCATGCCGGTCGACATGACCCACCCCGTCCGCACCACGCTCGAGGCGATCCTCGACGCCGCCCGGCCCGACACGTCGGGGCACGTCGCGGACTACATTCCGGAGCTCGCGAACGTCGACCCCGAACCCCTCGGCATCTCGCTCGTCTCGACGCGCGGCGCGATCCACGACGCGGGGGACAGCGACATCCCCTTCACGATCCAGTCCGTCTCGAAACCCTTCGTGTTCGCGCTCGCGCTCGATGCCCTCGGCGTCGACGAGGTCACGAAGCATGTCGGCCTCGAACCGAGCGGGGAGCCGTTCAACGCGATCAGTCTCGACGCGGCATCCGGACGCCCGCTCAACCCCATGATCAACGCGGGCGCCATCGTGACCTCGTCACTCATCGAAGGCGCGACCGCGGACGCCAAGTTCTCTGCGATCAAGGCCGGGCTCGAACGGTTCGCCGGGCGCGACCTCGTCGTCAACGACGACGTCTACAGCTCCGAGCAGGACACCGGCGACCGCAACCGCGCGCTCGCGTATCTCGCGCTCGCGACCGGGGCCCTCGCGGCACCCGTCGACGTCGCGACGACCGCGTACTTCCGGCAGTGCTCGCTCGACGTCACCGCACGCGACCTCGCGATCATGGCCTCGACCCTCGCGACCGGGGGCGTGAACCCCATCACCGGTGAGCGCGTCGTCAGCGAGCACGCCGCGCGGTGGACCACCGCCGTCATGACCAGCTGCGGCATGTACAACGAATCCGGCACCTGGATGGTGCATGTCGGCCTTCCCGCGAAATCCGGCGTCGGGGGCGGGATCGTCGCCGTGCAGCCGGGGCAGTTCGGCATCGGCACGTTCAGTCCGCGCCTCGACGAACGCGGCAACAGCGTGCGCGGCGTCGCCATGCTCGAAGCACTCTCCAAGCAGTACGGCCTGCACATGCTCGCCCACCGCGGCACGCCGCTCTCGCCCATCGCGTCGCTCACGCCCGAAGCCGGCCACACGATCGCCGCGCTCCGCGGCGAGATCTACTTCGCGTCGGCGGAAGAGATCTTCACGCGCCTCACCCCCTTGTTGAACGACGACGGATGCCTCGTGCTCGACTTCTCCAACGTGACGCGTGTCGGGCTCGCCGTGAAAGAGCTGTTCCGGGCGGTGCCGGCGATCGTCGGCGTGACCAGCTCGGGGCAGCCGCGCGCCATCGTCGTCGACCCCGACGGCGTGCTCGACGACGCGTAGGCGGCGCGCGCGATTCAACGCTCGCTTGTCCCGGATCTGGGACAAGCGCTCCAGATCTGGGACATGGACCCACGTTGCGAGGCGGGCCTCGCGCTGTCAACCGTCTGCCGCCCACGGGGCGAGGCTGCGAGCGTGGGGGCATGACTGACATCTCGACGGGCAACCTCGACCCCGATGACCGCGACGCCGACCGCGACCAGCTGCCCATGACACAGGTCGACGAGGAGGAGGTCGCGAAGCACTCCGCGACCACGACCGAAGCGCCGGCCGGCGAAGGCTCCGGCATCGGCGGGGAGCCGACGCCGCTTCCGGCCGACGAGGAGCGCACCGACTGACGTCACGGCCCGGCCGCGGGCCCGGCCGCCAGCTGACCGCCGGCCACCAGGCAGGTACCCGCCGCCCGCCGGCACGTCTCGAGGCGGCTCCCGATCGCGCAGCGCGCTCGCGCAGCGAGCACCGCAGGGCATACACTCGCGGACAGTGACACGGGGTGCCGCGCACATGCGCGGCTGAGATCACACCCGTCGAACCTGATCTAGTTCGTACTAGCGAAGGGATGTCGCCCATGCGCGATCGTCTGACCGTCAACCATGCCCAGCACCACCTCGAGCGTCTCCGTGAGGCGTCGCCGCTGACGCACTGCATCACCAACAGCGTCGTCACGAACTTCACCGCGAACGCGCTGCTCGCAATCGGCGCGGCACCGGCGATGGTCGACATCGTCGGCGAGGCCGGGCCGTTCGCGCGCGTCGCCGGGGCCGTGCTCGTGAACCTCGGCACGCCGACGCCCGAGCAACGCGACGCCGCGCGCGAAGCGGTTGCCGGGACATCCGAAGCGCGAACCCCGTGGGTGCTCGACCCCGTCGCGATCGGCGCGCTACCGATCCGCACCGCGCTCGCGCACGAGCTCGTCGCGCAACGCCCGACGGTCGTGCGCGGCAACGCCTCCGAGATCCTCGCGCTCGCGGGTGAGGGAGCCGGCGGTCGCGGCGTCGACGCGGCCGACAGCACGGATGCGGCGGCGGAGGCCGCCGAACACCTCGCCCGCACGTACGGCTCGGTCGTCGCCGTCTCGGGCCCGGTCGACCTCATCACCGACGGCACGCGCACCGCACGCGTCTCGAACGGCGACCCGCTGCTCACCAGGGTCACGGGCGGCGGGTGCGCGCTCGGCGCGACCATGGCGGCGTTCCTCGCCGTCGCGCCCGCGAACGACGTCGACGGCCCCGAACAGGCCAGGTTCGACGCGACCGTCGCGGCGACCCTCGCGTACACCGTGGCGGCCGAGCTCGCGGCCGAGCGTTCGAACGGCCCGGGAACGTTCGCCGCACAGTTCCTCGATGCCCTCGCCGCACTGACGCCCGCGCGACTCGGTGAGCGCGCCCGAGTCACGGTCACGAGCCTGGCCAGCACGGCCTGACGCCCCCTCGTCACCGCGGGCGCTCCAGACGCCCCGGACGCTCCAGACGCTCCGACCACGCCCCTCACACCCCCGATTCCGCCTTCGGAACCGATCGTGCCCGGAACTCGACGAAGCTCCGCTCGAGCACCGCGCCGGTCGGCCACCGGGCGGCGACGGCGAGCATCTCGTCGGCCACATGCGGGATGCACGCCGCCTCCCACTGGTTCGCCGCCGCCCCGGTACGCATCAGGAGCACGATCTCACGGCGCGACCAGTCGGTCTCGACCACGAGCGCCGTCGACGAGGGTGCGCCGGACGACACACCGCCGAACGCCCGGCGGCACTGGCACAACGTCTCGTCGGGCCGCAGGATCGCCGCCGCGCAGAGGCCGGGGATCCAGGCGAGCTCGCCGTTCATGCCGAAGCAGAAGTCGCCGGCCCGCTCGCCCTGGGTGCGTGCCGTCACGGTGAGTATTCGCATGGGGTGTCTCCGTACTCGGCACGAGCAGGGGCAGGTTAGGGGGCACCTCCGACATCAGCGGCGACGCACTCCTCCTCCACAGACGCCGACTCCACAGACACCTCGGCAGCCTCGGGGACGGCCCGTCGCGTGACGTGTTTCGACTCGTAACATCCCCGTGACACGGCTTTGCCGTACACTGGCCCAAATGCCCAGGCCGTGGCCCTGATGCCACGCAGCGAAACGAAGTGTTATTACCGGTCTCACCACGCACCCCTCCCGGACGGCCCTCGCCCGTCCTCCCCACCGTGCGCCGCGGCACTGCCGCCTCCTCCTCCCACTCCCCTCAGAGCTCCACGCCGACGCCGTCGGCGTGGTACCCCCGGGCCACGGCCGTGGTCCTCAACGAAAAGGAAAATGACGACATGGCCACTGGCACCGTCAAATGGTTCAACTCCGAGAAGGGCTTCGGCTTCATCGCCCCTGACGACGGCTCCGCCGACGTCTTCGCTCACTTCAGCGCGATCACCGGCAGCGGCTACCGCAACCTCGAAGAGGGCCAGAAGGTCGAGTTCGACACCGAGCAGGGTCAGAAGGGCCCGCAGGCGGCGAACATCCGCGCCCTCTAAGGAGCAGCACGAACGGCGGGCCGTCACGATTCGTCGTGACGGCCCCGCTTCGTGCGTGCACGGCGGTCCGGCCACCGGCTGGTGTGCGAGTCGTCGGCACCGTTCACCGACACGCCGCCCGGATGCTCGAGGCGACGGCGTGTCGCCCGAAGTCGCCGACGACTCGCACACCCGCGGACGTGCGGGCCGGTTCACGGCCGTCGACGCGGCGACTCCGCCCGCGCCGCCAGGTACGCGCGCACCCCCGGGTCATCCGTCATCGTTGCGGCGCGAGCGAACGCGTCGCGCGCTTCGCCGACGCGACCCGCGCGCGACAGCAGGTCGGCCCTGGTCGCCCACCAGGGTTGGAACGGCTCCCCCACGGATGCCTCCGGCAGCAGCTCGAGCCCCGCATCGCCGCCATCCGTGCGCCCGACGACCGCGGCGAGCGCGACGCGTGCGCCGAGGCTCGGCGCGACCGCGACGAGCGCGACCGACAGCGCGCGGAGCGCGGCCCAGTCCGTCCGGCCGGTACGCCGCCGGTCGGCGTGCACGGCCTGCATGGCCGCCTCGAGCTCGAACCGGCCGGGCGCGGTGCCGGGGCCGGCGGCCGCCCGGCGCAGGTACGCCTCGCCCTCGTCGATCAGCCGCGCATCCCAGTCCGCGGGGTCCTGTTCGTCGAGCGGCACGAACACGCCGTTCGGCGCCGTGCGCCGCCGCGCGAGCGACAGCGTGGCGACCGCGGCGAGCCCCCACGCCTCCCGGTCGTCGCCGAGCAGCGTCGCGAGGACGACCGCGAGATACTGCGCCTCGCCCGCGAGCGAGCCGACGTCGCCGCGCCACGAGATCGCCGCGCAGCCGTACACGGCTTCGAGCAGGGCCGGGGTGCGTTCGGCGAGCGCGGCACGGTCCGGGATCTCGAACGGTATCCGCGCGAACTTGATCCGCCGCTTCGCGCGCACGAGCCGCTGCGCCATGGTCGCGGGCGGCACCGCGAACGCGGTCGCGATCTGCGCGGCCTCGAACCCGAGCACCGTCTGCAGCATGAGCGGCGCGCGGACGGCCGGGTCGATGGCCGGGTGCGCGCAGACGGCGAGCAGCTCGAGCCGTCGGTCGGGGATGCGCGCCGGGTCCAGGTCGGCGGACGGGTCGCGCGCGAACGGGTCGCGCGCGAATGAACCTGCGGCGGGCGACCCGGCGAGCGGATGCCCCGGGGCGGCGCCGGCCCGCGAGCGGCGGCCGTCCGAGGCATCCGGAGCGTCTCGCCGCTCGTCGAGCGGAACCGACGCGCGATACGCGGCGGACTTCCACACATCGCGTTGCCGGTTGCGGGCCACGGTGACCAGCCATCCCTCCGGGTTCTGCGGGACGCCCTGCACCGGCCAGGTGGAGAGCGCCGTCTCGAAGGCGCCCGCGATCGCGTCCTCGGCGAGCGCGAGGTCGCCGGTCGGTGCCGCGAGCACCGCGACGAGCCGGCCGTACGCCTCGCGTGCGACCCGCTCGGCCGCGGCGTACGCGGTGGCGCGCGAATCGGTCACCCGGCGTTCGCCGCGGGGGTCTCGAACGTCGTCCAGACCCCGTCGACCGTGTGGGTCGCACTCGGACGCACCTCGACCGCGCCCCACGAGACCGACGGCGCCTGGCGGGCGTACTCGATCGCCTGGTCGAGGTCCGGCACGTCGATGACGAACGTGCCGCCGAGCTGCTCCTTGGTGTCGGCGAACGGTCCGTCCTGGACCTGCAGCGCGCCGTCGGCGACACGCACCGTCGTCGTGACGTCGGAAGGCTGCAGCACCTCGGCCGAGATCAGCACGCCCGCGGCGTGCAGCGTCGCGGCGTAACTCGCGAACGCGCGCTGGCCCTCGGCCATGCTCTCCTCGCCGAGCTCGTCGGGCGACATCTCCGGGTAGTGCAGCAACAGGCTGTATCGCATGATCGTGTCCTCTCCCGTTCGACGCCCAGCGTAGTGAGCGCCCGGGCCGGCCGTTCCGGCCCTTCACGGTGATGACGATCGAACCCCGTGCCGATCGACAGGCGGGGCGAAGTGTCGGCGCTGCACGCTACACTCGGCCGCAGTGACACGGGGTGCCGCGCACGACGCGCGGCTGAGATCACACCCGTCGAACCTGATCTAGTTCGTACTAGCGAAGGGATGTCGCCCATGCGCGATCGTCTGCCCATCGACCCCGCCCGGCCCGATGCGGCTCGCCAGGGCTCTGCCCACCTGGGGCCGGCGCCTCAGCGGGCCGACCTCTCGCTCTACCTCGTCACCGACGCCGCCCTGTGCGGCCCACGGGGTGTCGTGGCCGTCGTGGCCGAGGCCGTCGCGGGCGGGGTGACCGCCGTGCAGCTGCGCGACAAGGCCGCCGGCGATGCCGAGCTGCTCGTGCAGCTGGAACAGCTCGCCGAGGTCATCGACGGGCGTGCGACGCTCCTCGTCAACGACCGGCTCGAGGTCGCGGTCGCGGCGCGAGCACGAGGCATCCGGGTCGATGGCGTCCATCTCGGGCAGGGTGACGCCGCGGTCGTGGCCGCGCGCGAGGCGCTCGGCCCCACCGCGATCGTCGGCCTCACCGCGAACACGGTCGCGCATCTCGAGGCGGTCGGGCGGATGCCTCGGGGCACCGTCGATTACGTCGGTGTCGGCGTGATCCGGCCGACGGCGACGAAGGCCGACCATCCGCCCGCACTCGGCGTCACGGGGTTCGCGGCGCTGGCCGCGGTCAGCCCGGTGCCGTGCGTCGCGATCGGCGGGGTGCAGGTGGCGGACGTCGCTGCGCTACGCGCGTCCGGGGCGGCGGGCGTCGCGGTGGTGTCGGCGATCTGCGCGGCGGCGCAGCCGCGGGCGGCCGCGGCGGAGTTCGTCCGTGCGGCGGAAGCCGCTGATCGAGTAGGCGCGCCAGCGCCGTATCGAGACCCGGAGACCGGCACGGCGCAAGCCGCTGGTCGAGTAGGCGCGCCAGCGCCGCATCGAGACCCGGAGGCCGGCGCGGCGGGTCTCGATACGGGTGCTCCTTCGTCGCGCCCGACTCGACCGGCGGGAAAGGCGGGAGCGGCCGCGCGCCCGACTCGACCAGCGGGGGCGGTTCCGCGGGTGCTGTCGGTCGCGGGGAGCGATCCGTCGGGCGGGGCGGGGATCCAGGCCGATCTGAAGTCGATCGCTGCGGTCGGCGGGTACGGCATGGCCGCGATCACGGCGCTCACTGCGCAGAACACGCACGGCGTGCGCGGCGTCCACGTGCCGCCGCCGAGCTTCCTGCGCGCGCAGCTCGACGCGATCTCCGACGATGTCGCGATCGACGCCGTCAAGCTCGGCATGCTCGCGAACGCCGAGGTCATCGATACGGTCGCCGACTGGCTCGACGCCGTCCGGCCGCCGGTCGTCGTCCTCGACCCCGTGATGGTCGCCACGAGCGGCGACCGGCTGCTCGACGCCGACGCCGAGGCGGCGATGGGCCGGCTGCTGCCGCTCGCGCACCTCGTCACCCCCAACCTCGACGAGCTCGCTGTGCTCGCCGGCGCGCGCCGCGCGCGCACGTGGGCCGACGCGATCGTGCAGGCCGAGTCGGTCTCGGCGCTGTTCGGTCTGCGCGTGCTCGTCAAGGGCGGGCACCTCGGCGGCGACCTGGCCCCCGACGCGCTCGTCGACGCCGCGACCGCGACGACGGTCACGTACGGCCGGTCGGCGCTCGGCGGCGAGCGCATCGTCACGTCGGCGACGCACGGCACCGGATGCTCCCTCTCCTCCGCCGTCGCCTCGCTGCGCGTCTCGCTCGGCGACTGGGAACCCGCGATCGACGAGGCCCGGCGCTGGCTGCGCGAGTCGATCCGGCACGGCGAGGCACTCGGCGTCGGCTCGGGGAACGGCCCGGTCAACCACTTCGCCGGGCTGTGGTCGCGCGGCGGCACGACCACCGCACCGGTGCCCGCCGAGGTCGAGGCCCGCTGGTGGTCGGCGATCGACGACGTGCGCTCGGGCATCGACGACCTGCCGTTCATCCGCGGCCTCGCCGACGGCACGCTCGCCCGTGCGCCGTTCCTCGAGTACCTCGCGCAGGACGCGCTCTACCTGCGGGACTACGCACGCGTGCTCGCCGAGGCCTCGCGCCTCGCCCCCGACGCCGCGGCGCAGGCGTTCTGGGCGGGCTCGGCCAGTGGGGCCATCGCGGGCGAGCTCGAGCTGCATGAGAGCTGGCTCGGCGCCGAGGCATCCGTCACCGAACCCGACGCGATCACGACCGCGTATCTCGACCATCTGCTCGCGACCGCCGCACGCGGCGACTACGCGGTGCTCGTCGCCGCACTGCTGCCGTGCTTCTGGCTCTACACCGATCTCGGGGAACGGCTCGCGGCGGGTGGGTTCGGCGATGCGGCGCTCGCGCCGGAGCATCCGTACGCGTCGTGGCTCGCGACCTACGCGGATCCCGCGTTCGCGGCGGCGACCCGCGAGGCGGTCGCGATCGTGACCCGGGTCGCGTCGCACGCGACGCCCGGCGTGCGCGAGCGGATGCTCCGGGCCTTCCGGGTCTCGTCGGAGCACGAGCTCGCGTTCTTCGATCGCGCGTGAGTGTTCGCCGCGGCACATCACCGAACGGGCGCACGTGGCGGGTCCCATCGCGAAACACCCGCCATTCGCGACCGTTCAACCATCTCGCCGGCACGACCCCCGGCACGACCCACAACCCTCGAACGGGCGCAGATGGCGGGTCCCGTCGCGAAACACCCGCCATTCGCGACCGTTCGATCGACACGACCCTCGATCGACACGACCCGGGTGCGCTCGGGCGCGCAGTGACAGGATCCGGATGACTCGGTACGTTTGGCAGGACACCGGCCCTCGAGCGCCGGCGCGCGACCCCCAGGAGACGGTGTGATGCACGCAGACGCCAAGCCCGCGCCCGCCTTTGCGGGAGCCTTCGCGGCCAGCCCCGACTTCGACTACGAGGTGCGCGGCGCGGTGGGCGCCACCGTGGGCGGAGGCGGCGACGTCGGCGAGATCCTCGCGGCGGTGCGCGACGTCAAGGCGAAAGACCACGAGGGCTGGTTCGCGGCCTGGCGCGGCCTCGGCGAGCGCGTGCTCGCCCAGGCGGATGCCTCGGCGGGGCGCGGGCACGCGGTCTCCGCCGCCTCGGCGTACCTGCGCGCCGCATGCTACCTGGGTCGCGCGGTGAACGCGGTGGCCTCGCTGCCGAGCGAGGACGAGCTGCTCCCGACCTTCCGTGCGCACCACGCCGCGTGGGAACGGTACGTCGATCACGTCGCGATCCCGGTCGAGCGACTCGAGATCCCCTACGAGGGCACCACGCTGCCCGGATACTTCTTCCGGGCCGCGGGCGATGCGACCGCCCGTGCGACGCTCGTGCTGAACCTCGGCAGCGACGAGTCGATCGCTGACGCCTGGGTCGGCGCGGGCCCCGCCGCCATCGCGCGGGGATACCACGTGCTCGTCTTCGCCGGCCCGGGGCAACAGGAGATGCTCTTCGAGCGGAACGTCCCGTTCCGGCACGACTGGGAGGCCGTGCTGACGCCGGTCGTCGACGCACTCGTCGCGCGATCCGACGTCGACGCGGCGCGGCTCGCGGTGTGGGGGGTCAGCCAGGCCGGCTACTGGGTGCCACGCGCGCTCGCGTACGAGCACCGATTCGCGGCGGCCGTCGTCGACCCCGGTGTCGTCGATGTGTCGACGTCATGGCTCGACCACATGCCGAAGAGCATGCTGAAGCTGCTCGACGCCGGCGATGCGCAGAAGTTCGACCACGAGATGGCGATCGGCATGAAGTTCTCGGCCGAGGCCGCTCGAACATGGCGGTTCCGCGCCCGCCCGTACGGCGGGTTGGGCTACTTCGCGACGCTCACCGAAGTGCTGAAGCAGCGACTGACCGACGACGAGGGCGCCGCGATCACCACGCCCATGCTCGTCACGGCGCCCGAGCACGAGCAGTTCTGGCCGGGCCAGTCGGCGAAGCTCGCCGCACTGGCGCCCGCCGCATCGACCCTCGTCGACTTCACCGCGGCCGAAGGCGCGGACATGCACTGCGAGCCGCTCGCGCACGCCGTGCTCGCCGAGCGCGCGTTCGACTGGCTGGACGAGCGGCTCGGCTGACGCCGCTACGACGTCAGATCACGCCGACGAACGAGTCCCGTCGGAGCTGCTCGTGCGTCGCGTGGAACCTGCCGTCGGCGGTCCACCAGGCCTCACGGCCCTCGGCGTTCGGCTCGTTCTCAACGACGACGGGCCAATGCTCCTTGATGTTCTTCACGTAGTACCGCAGCTCGCCGCCGACGGTGCGTTTCTCCAGCTTGTCCGAGCGCTCGAGTCGCTCCTGCGTCAGGTCCTCATCCACGCTGCTCATGGTAGGGCGTGAACAGACGTATGCCGGCTCCCCCTCCACGAGGAAGCCGGCATACGTGGTTCAGCGACGCGCGATCAGCCGCGCGCGAGCAGCTGCAGCGTGTCGATCACGCGGTTCGAGAAGCCCCACTCGTTGTCGTACCAGGCGACGACCTTGACGTGACGGCCGTCGACGCGCGTGAGCTCGGCGTCGAAGATCGACGAGGCCGGGTTGCCCGTGATGTCGGTCGAGACGAGCGGGTCGTCGGAGTACTCGAGGATCCCCTTCAGCCGGCCGTCGGCGGCCTCGCGGTACGCGGCGAGCACCTCGTCGCGCGTGACGTCGCGCGCGACGGTCGTGTTGAGCTCGACGATCGACCCGACCGGGACCGGGACGCGGAGCGAGTCGCCCGACAGCTTGCCGTCGAGACCCGGCAGCACGAGCCCGATCGCCTTCGCGGCGCCGGTCGAGGTCGGCACGATGTTCACGCCCGCGGCGCGCGCACGGCGCGGGTCGCGGTGCGGGCCGTCCTGCAGGTTCTGCTCCTGGGTGTACGCGTGCACGGTGGTCATGAAGCCGTGCTCGATGCCCGCGAGCTCGTCGAGGACCGAGGCGAGCGGCGCGAGCGCGTTCGTCGTGCACGACGCGTTCGAGACGATGACGTGCGACGCGGGGTCGTAGGCGTCGGTGTTGACGCCGTACGCCAGGGTGACGTCGGCGCCGTCGGCCGGTGCGCTCACGAGCACCTTGCGGGCGCCCGCGGCGAGGTGCGCCGACGCGGCCTCCTTGCTGGTGAACCGGCCGGTCGACTCGAGCACGAGGTCGACGTCGAGCGCCTTCCAGGGCAGGTTCGCGGGGTCGCGCTCGGCGAGCACCTTGATGCGCATGCCGTCGACGACGAGCTCGTCGCCGTCGACCTCGACGGGGCGGCCCAGCCGGCCGAGGGAGCTGTCGAACCTGAGCAGCTGGGCGAGCGCCTTCGGTTCGGTGAGGTCGTTGATCGCGACGATCTCGAGGCCGTCGGGCTCGCGCTCGAGGAAGGCGCGGAGCACATTGCGACCGATGCGGCCGAATCCGTTGACGGCGATCCGGGTCATTGAGGGGGTCCTTTCCGTATGCCGGCCCGGCGCTTCCACTGGGCCGCACCTACCCTCGCCGAGATCGGCTGACCTCGAAAGTGGCCGTCGAGACACCTTGCGCAAGCATTCGGCCACACGCTGGTCCAGTGAGATCGGCTCGACCGGCGAGGCGGTCAGGGACGCGAGACCGGGACGAGCTCGACGTCGCGGAGCGCGCCGTCGGCCGCGACGGCCGTCATCATGGTGCAGACCGGCTGCCGGCGCCGGTCGGTGGGCGAGCCCGGGTTGAGCAGACGGATGCCTCCCGGCGTCACCGTGTCCCACGGGATGTGACTGTGACCGAACACCAGCACGTCGAGCCCGTCGGTGCCGTATGCGGCATCCGTTCGGCGCTCGCGCCCGCCGGCCGCACCCGTCTCGTGCACGACACCGAACCGCACGCCCTCGATCTCGGCCTCCGCGAACTCGGGGAGCCGCGCCCGCAGGCCCGGGCCGTCATTGTTCCCGGAGACGCCGATGAGCCGCGCGGCGCGATCCTCGAGCGCGTCGAGGGTCGCGACATCCACCCAGTCCCCCGCGTGCACGACGACGTCCGCGTCGTCGACCGCGCGCCAGACATCGTCGGGCAGCCGGCGCGCCCGGGCGGGCACATGCGTGTCGGAGATGAGCAGGAGTCGCGTCGCCATGCCCCCATCCTGCCGCGACCGGGAGGCCGCTACTCCGCGAACGTGTGCCGGTACTCGCTCGGCGACGTGCCCAGGATGCGGTGGAAGTGCAACCGCAGGTTCGCGCCCGTGCCGAGCCCCACCCGGTCGGCGATCTGCTCGACGCCGAGATCGGACCGCTCGAGCAGCTCGCGCGCGAGATCGACCCGGGCCCGCAGCACCCACTGCATGGGCGTGTACCCGGTGTCCTCCACGAACCGCCTGGAGAACGTGCGCGTCGACACGTTCGCGTGCCGCGCGAGCGCGCTGACCGTGATCGGCCGGTCGAGCCGCGCGAGCGCCCACTCGCGCGTCGCGGCGAACACCGGCCCGAGCGACTCGGGCAGGCTTCGCGGCACATACTGCGCCTGACCGCCGCTCCGATAGGGGGCCGCGACGAGGCGCCGCGCGACGTGGTTCGACAGGCCGACGCCGTGGTCGCGGCGCACGAGGTGCAGGCACAGGTCGATCCCCGACGCCGCGCCCGCCGACGTCAGCACGCGCCCCTCGTCGACGAACAGCACGTTCTCGTCCACGTCGATGGCCGGATGCCTCGCCTGGAGCTGGCGCGTGTAGTGCCAGTGCGTCGTGGCGCGCAGACCATCGAGCAGACCCGTCGCGGCGAGCGCGAACGCCCCGGTCGAGATCGCCGCGAGCCGCGCACCGCGCGCGTGCGCCGCACGCAACGCGTCGACCACCTCTGACGGCGGGTCCTCCCGGTCGGGGTGCCGGTAGCCGGGCACGAAGATCGTCTCGGCCCACTCGAGCGCCTCGAGCCCGTCGCTCACGTGATACGCCAGCCCGTCGCCGCCCGTCACGGGCCCGGGCACGCGCCCGCACATGCGCACGACGTACGGCATGCTCTGCCGCGTCGTGAAGATCTGCGCCGGGATCCCGACGTCGAGCGGCTTCGCGCCCTCGAGCACGAGCACCGCGACGCGGTGATGGAGGCTCAGGGTCATGCCCGCCAGCCTGCCATGCCGGCAGCACCTGTGCGGTTGCCCTGAGGCTGCGGGACACACCCGTCAAGCCGTTGCCCGCACGGGGACGGCCGCCTTGACTGGACGGGACGACGGCGCTCCGGCGCGAAAGGGTGATGCGCGTGAGCGAGCAAGACCGGACCGCAGTGGAGCCGAGGTCGCGGTGGGCGGGCCCCACCGGCCCGATCTGGAGCGATCGGCTCGGCCGATGGAGCATCCGGGCCGTACAGCTGATCGTGCTCGCGGTCGCGGCCGGCGCCGCGATCTGGGCCCTGCTCCAGGTCACTCTCATCGTCATCCCGGTGCTCATCGCGATCATCCTGGCGTCCGCCGCGGCGCCGCTCATCGCCTGGCTGCGACGACACGGCGTACGGCCGATGCTCGCCGCATGGATCACCCTGCTCGGCGGCATCATCGTCTTCGGCGGCATCGTCACGCTCATCGTGCTCGCGGTCCGCAGCCAGTGGGGCGACCTGGCCGACTCCGCGGTGGCGGGGTTCCGGGACCTGCAGGGCTGGCTCGCGGGCCTCGACCTGCCGATCGACGCGGCGCAGCTGGACTCCATCGGAGACACCATCGTCGGCTTCCTCACGAGCGCGGAGTTCGGCGCCGGGGCGATCGCGGGCGTCTCGGCCGCGACCGAGTTCGTGACGGGCACGTTCCTCGTCCTGATCGTGCTGTTCTTCTTCCTCAAGGACGGCGACAAGATCTGGGCGTTCTTCATGCGGCCATTCACGGGCTCACGCCTCGAGCGCGGACGGCGCGTCGGCACGACCAGCGTGAAGGTGCTGGGCGGCTACGTGCGGGGCACCGCCATCGTCGCGTTCGTGGACGCGGCCGGCATCGGCATCGCACTGGCGATCCTGCAGGTGCCGCTCGCGCTCCCGCTCGCCGTCGTGGTCTTCCTCGGCGCGTTCATCCCGCTCGTCGGCGCGACCGTCGCCGGCATCCTCGCCGCGCTCGTCGCGCTCGTCGCCAACGGCCCGATCGTCGCCCTCATCGTCGTCGCGGTCGTGATCGCCGTGAACCAGCTCGAGGGCGATCTGCTGCAGCCCGTCGTCATGGCGCAGTCGCTCAAGCTGCACCCCCTCGTCATCCTCGTCGCCCTGACCGCCGGCACGATCCTCGGGGGCATCACCGGCGCGGTCCTCGCGGTGCCGATCGCGGCGGTCGGCTGGGCGATCATCAAGGTCTGGGATGCCCCGGACCCCACGCTCGACACACGAAAGCCGCTGCACTGGGGCAGACGCAAGGCACCGAAACCCGAGCCGGCCCCGGACCGAGCCCCCCAGCCCGCCGCCACCCCCGACTCGGATGACACCCCCACCGCCTGACCCTGACCCGCCGAGTGTTACCGAAGCGCGTCGACTGTGGCCGTTGCGTGCCCACACGCGGGGCGTTCCGGTAACACTCGGTGTTGTCCCAGGGCGGAAACGTGTCAAGCCCCGTGTGGTGTCGGGTGGTCGCGTCTTGGCTGGAGAGCCAGGAGACGAGACGAAAGACGAGGTGCGACATGAAGGCAGTGGTGTTCCGGGGCGCGTTCGACGTCCAGGTGGAAAGTGTCGAGGAGCCGAAGATCGAGGCGCCGCTCGACGCGATCGTGCGGATCACGACCGCGAACATCTGCGGGTCGGACCTGCATCCCTATGAAGGACGTGCGCCGATGGAGTCCGGCATGACCCTCGGCCACGAGAACATGGGCATCGTCGAGGAGGTCGGCCCAGGCGTCGAACGGATCCGGGTCGGCGACCGGGTGTCGGTGCCGTTCAACATCGCGTGCGGCACGTGTCGCAACTGCAACGAGGGGTACACGTCGGCATGCCTGCGGGCGAACCCGTCGGGCATGCCCGGCGCGGGGTACGGCTACCCGAACATGGGCCCGTACCAGGGCGGCCAGGCCGAGTACCTGCGGGTGCCGTGGGCCGACTTCAACCTGCTCGAGCTGCCGCAGGGCACCGAGCACGAGGCCGACTTCACGATGCTCTCCGACATCTTCCCGACCGGGTACCACGGCACCGAGCTCGCGCACGTGCGCCCCGGCAGCTCGGTCGTGATCTTCGGCGCCGGCCCCGTCGGGCTGATGGCCGCGCACAGCGCGGCGCTGCGCGGGGCCGCACGCGTCTTCGTGGTCGACAAGGAACGCGACCGTCTCGACCTCGCCGAGCAGTACGGGGCGACCACGATCGACTTCTCCACGACGTCCGTCGAGGACGCGATCATGGACGCGACCGACGGCAACGGCGTCGACTGCGGCGTCGAGGCCGTCGGATATCAGGCGCACGACGCGAGCGGCCAGGAGCACCCCGAGCTGGTGCTCGACGAACTCGTGAAGGTCGTGCGGGCGACCGGCGCGATCGGCGTCGTCGGCGTGTACGTCTCAGAGGATCCCGATGCCGCCGAGGAGGGCGCGAAGGAGGGGCGGTACGGCTTCAACTTCGGCGCCGCCTTCGAGAAGGGCCTGAAGATCGGCACCGGCCAGTGCCCCGTGAAACAGTACAACCGCGAGCTCCGAGACCTGATCATCCAGGGCAAGGCGAACCCCTCGCGCATCGTCTCGCACGAGGTGAGTCTCGACGAGGCCCCGAACGCCTACGACCAGTTCGACAAGCGCGTCGACGGCTGGACCAAGGTGCTGCTGCATCCCGCGGCGGCCTGACCGGCCGACGGTCGAGTCGGCGCGAACGCGGCGTATCGAGGCCCGGAGGGCCGGCCTCACGACCTGGTCACCGGGGTCTCGATACGCGGCTCGTTCCTCGCGCGCTACTCGACCGACGAAGTGGCTCGTTCCTCGCGCGCTACTCGACCGACGAAGTAGCTCGTTCCTCGCGCGCTACTCGACCGACGACGACGCGCGCTGCTTGACCGACGACGACGCGTCGAGGGCGGGGATCCAGACGCGCATGCGGGAGGGGCCGCGCTCGGCCCACTCGTGGTAGCGGGCCAGCGGCACCTCCTCTCGGGCGCCGGTGCGGCGGTCGGCGAGGGTGACGAGTACGGTGCCCACGGCGTCGCGGGGCGGGACGGCCGGGTCGACGCGACGAGACCGAGCCGGGCGTGCGACACCTTCCCGTGCGACTGGTGATCCGGGGGTCGACGATCGAGCGCCGCTGAGGCGCGCCGGTCAAGCCCCGTCCGTGGAACGCGGCTGAGTCATAGCTTGGTGGGATGAGCGAACCGACTCCCCCGCCGGCACCGCCGGCCGGGCAGCGGCGGCTGCCGCCCGTGCAACGCTGGGTGTTCTGGCCCGCCGCGGTGATCGTGATCGTCTTCGTCGCCTTCACGCTGATCGCCCCGAATGCGGCGGAGGCCCTGTTCGGCGCCGTGCAGACCGGCATCGTCAACGCGTTCAACTGGTACTACGTGCTCATCGCGGCCGTGTTCGTCGCGTTCGCACTGTTCCTCGGGTTCAGCCGCTTCGGAGACATCAAGCTCGGCAAGGACGACGACGAGCCCGAGTTCAGCCGCCTGTCGTGGTTCTCGCTGCTGTTCGCCGCTGGCATGGGCATCGGACTCGTGTTCTACGGGGTGAGCGAGCCGCTCAGCCACTTCGTGCACCCGCGACCGGGCGTGAGCGGAACCCCCGAACAACTCGCGCAGCTCTCGCTCAGCCAGACCTATCTGCACTGGGGCATCCACGCCTGGGCCATCTACGTCGTGATCGGCCTGGCCCTCGCGTACGCCATCCACCGGCGCAAGCGGCCGATCTCGATCAGGTGGACGCTCGAGCCGTTGCTCGGCAAGCGCGTCGAGGGCGGATGGGGTCATGCGATCGACGTCGTCGCCCTCGTCGGCACGCTGTTCGGCGTCGCGACGTCGCTCGGACTCGGCGTGCTCCAGATCAGCGCGGGACTCGAGGCCGCAGGCCTGTTCCGGCCTGACGAGCTCGGCCAGATCATCATCATCCTCGTGATCTCGCTCTGCGTGCTGGCCTCCGTGCTCTCGGGCGTCACGAAGGGGATGAAGTGGCTGTCGACGACGAACCTGATCCTCGCGGCGCTCCTGGTCCTCTACATCCTGGTGATGGGGCAGACCGAGTTCCTGCTGCGCGACTTCGTCCAGTCGATCGGCAACTACATCCAGAACTTCGTCGGGCTGTCGTTCAACGTCAGCGCCTTCCAGGGGACCGCCGGCGAAGAATGGCAGGCGGCCTGGACCTCGTTCTACTGGGGCTGGTGGATCTCCTGGGCGCCGTTCGTCGGCATCTTCATCGCGCGCGTCTCGAAAGGCCGGACGGTGCGCGAGTTCGTCGCGGGGGTCATCCTCGTTCCGACGCTGCTCGGCATCGTCTGGTTCAGCGTCCTCGGCGGCTCGGCACTCGCGATCGAGCTCACCGCACCCGGGACGCTCGTGAGCGCCGACGGCACCGTCGACGTCGAAGGCGCCTTGTTCGAGCTGTTCCGCCACATCCCGGGGACGCCGGTGCTCACGTTCGGCGCGCTCCTGCTGATCGCGGTGTTCTTCATCACCTCGGCCGACTCCGGCGCGCTCGTCATGGGCATGATCGCCACCGGAGGGCGACTCGATCCCGCCCGCTGGGTGCGCGCGTTCTTCGTCGCGATCACCGCGCTGCTCGCGATCGCGCTCCTCCTCACCGGCGGCCTCGACGCACTGCAGACCGCTGCGATCCTCATCGCGCTGCCGTTCAGCGTCGTCATGCTGCTCATCTGCGTCGCGACCTGGGTCGCGTTCGCGCGCGAACGCCGGGCGTACGCGCGCGCCGAACGGGCGAGGTTCCTCGACCACATCGGCGAGTACTACGGGCTCGAGGTCGAAGAGCCCTCGCAGCGCGGCGTGTTCGGCCGCGGGCCGAGATGGATGCGCGGCTTCCAGCGAAGGTTCGGGCCGCGGGGCGCGGCGGGGGTGCCGGGCAGCGGCCCGGGCACCGCAGGAGCGGCCGGCGCACTGCCGACGATCGACCTGCCGCGCGCGGCGAGCCCGGGTGCGCTCGCGGCCGAGTCGACGGGGGATCCCGAGGTCTCGGGCGCCGACGTCGACGAGCTGGTCGACCACGACGAGCTCTCCGACCTCGACGATCACGACATCCCCGAGCACGGCGAGGATACCCCCGGCACGGCCCCGCGCTGACGCGCCGGTGCCGTGCCGTGCCGTGCCCACCACCGAAGCCCGTTTCGAACGGGCGCGGATGGCGGGTGCGGGCGGGAGCGCACCCACCATCCGCGCCCGTTCGGGTGCGCTCGCGCGGGCCGCGCGGAGACGCGCAGAATGCGGATTCCCGCACGCGCTCCGTCGAAGCCGTGACGGTTCACGCGGTTGCCCGTAGGCTCGAACGATCGACGAGGGGGTGCGGATGAGCGGCGAACCTCCCAGCGGGGAGCCTCCCGTCTGGGGCGGCGGTGCGGTCGACGGGCCGGGGTGGTCCGCGCTCATGGCCTGGACCGGGCTCGTGCTCGGCGCGGTCGCCCTGCTGTTCGCGTTCGCCGCGCCGCTCGGCTCCCAGCCGAGCGGCATCGTGTGGGTCGCGGTGTTCGGCGCGATCGCGGTCTGGTTCGGCCTGTTCGGCAACCGACAGCTCCGGAACGCGGAGGGCGGTCATCGCCTCAGCGCGATCGTCGGGCTCATCGGCGCCCTGCTGGGGATACTCACGCTCGCCGTCATGGCGTACGCCTGGCTCGCGCTCATGCTCGGCGGGTGGCCGGTGCCGTCGGCCTGGGAGCTGCCCGTCGAGGCGCCGGCCCTGCCCGGCACGTCGACCTGATCCACCGCCGGCACGCCCCGTCGGGCACGCCCACCCACACCCCGCTCGAGTTTTCAGAGGGATGCGGGCGGGGGTCAGGCGAAGGCGGCGAGCGCGCGACCCACCGAGCCGCCGAGGTTCCACTCGGTCGCGAGTCGTTCGAGGCGCTCGCGGTGCTCGGGCGCGACCGGACGCCGCGTGGCATCCGGCACCGGCAGGTCGAGGTCGCGGACGACCTCGACGACGCGCGGCGCGACGTCGAGGTATCCGCTCGCCGCCGTGAGCTTGGCGCGCACCCCGGCCGACATGCCGGCCGCACCGCTCACCGCGGCCTCGCGGATGCCGTCGAGGTCGACGAACGCCTGCAGCAGACCGGCGGCGGTCTTCTCGCCGATGCCCGCGACCCCAGGCAGGCCGTCGGACGTGTCTCCCCGCATGGCCGCGAAGTCCGCGTACTGCGACGGCAGCACGCCGTACTTGCCGACGACCGTCGCATCGGTGACGAGCTCGAGCTTGCTCATGCCGCGCGCGGTGTAGATCACCCGCACCCCGGTCGCATCGTCGACGAGCTGGAACAGGTCTCGGTCACCGGTCACGACGTCGACGGGCACGGATGCCCCGGTCGCGAGCGTGCCGATGACGTCGTCGGCCTCGTGCTCGGCCGCACCGACGATGGGGATGCCGAGCAGTCCCAGCACCTCTCGGATGAGCGGGATCTGGCGTACCAGGCCGGGAGGCGTCTCCTCGACGTCCGGCCCGCCGTCGACCGCGCGCTCAACCCGGTGCCCCTTGTAGCCCGGGATCAGCTCGACCCGCCACGCCGGGCGCCAGTCGTCGTCCCAGCACGCGACGAGCTGCGTCGGTTCGAAGTCGGTGACGAGCTTCGCGATCATGTCGAGCAGCCCGCGCACGGCGTTGACGGGCGTGCCGTCGGCGCGCTTCAGCGAATCGGGCACGCCGTAGAACGCACGGAAGTACAGCGAGGCGGTGTCGAGGAGCATGAGTCGGTCGGCCACGTGCCGATCCTTCCATGCGCCACCCACTCGTGCACGCCCTCCGCGGGTCTACCGTTGGTCCATGGCGATCGCGACGTCCTTCCGTGCCGTGCGGCGGATGCCGCTGCTCCAGGTCGTCAAAGCCGTGGTCGCCACGATCGGCGCCTGGCTCGTCGCCGGGTGGCTGATCCCGACCCCACTGCCGGTGTTCGGGGCGATCGCCGCGCTGCTCGTGGTCCAGCCGAGCGTGAACCAGTCCTTCGGCAAGGCGATCGAGCGCAGCGTCGGCGTCATCCTCGGCGTCCTCGTCGCGACCGGGCTCGTGCTCCTCCTCGGATCGGCGAGCTGGGTCGTGCTCATCGCCATCGCCGCGGCCCTGCTGATCGCCTGGGCGCTCCGGATGACGCCCGGCACCGCGAACCAGGTCGCGATCAGCGCCATGCTCGTGCTCGCCCTCGGCGGAACGACGCCCGACTACGCGCTCGACCGGGTCATCGAGACCTTCATCGGCGCCGTCATCGGCATCGTCGTGAACGCGCTCGTCGTGCCGCCGGTCGCGATCGCGCCGGCACGCCGCGACCTCGCCCTGCTCGGCGGCGAGCTGGCGGCCTCGCTCGACCGGCTCGCGACCGCGCTCACCACCGCCCAGTCGCCGGCGGCGCTCCAGGAGCTCCTGCTCGAAGCCCGGCTCATGCGCCCCATGCGCGACGCGGCCGACGCGTCGATCGCGACCGGCGAGGAGTCGCTCACCCTCAACCCACGGCGCTCCAGGCACCGCGACGAGCTGCGCGAGATGCGCATCCTCCTCGACCGGCTCACCCCCATCGTCACGCAGGTGGTCGGGATGACCCGCGCGGTGTTCGACCACTACGACCCGTCGCTCGCCGAGGAGCCGACGGTCCCCGCGATCGCCGAGCAGCTGCGCCGCGCCGGCCACGACGTCCGTCTCGCGGTGCACCTGGCCGACGTCGACCCCCAGCCGCCGACCTCGGCCGTGCCGGCCCTCACGTCGCCGCTCATCGTCGCACCCCCTCGCACGGACCACTGGATCGTCATCGGCTCGCTCATGGAGGACCTGCGCCGCATCCGCCACGAACTGCTCGACGCCCCGGAGCCGCCCGACGAGCCCCGCCGCGACTGAGCCCGCCACCCGCCGGTCGAGGAGCGAAGCCCACCCGCTGGGTCTCGATACGCTCGCTGGAGCGTAGCTCACTCGACCAACGAGCGGTGCCCCGCTGGTCGAGTAGCGAAGCGTATCGAGACCCGTCACCGGGTCTCGATACGCTCGCTGGCGCTCGCTGGCGCTCGCTACTCGACCAACGCGGGGATCAGCTCCTCGCGGAGCGGCGACGGGCGACGAGCAGGAACGCCGCACCCATGAAGAGTGGGAGCAGCAGCGCGGCCACGATCGGCGCGACCGGCAGTCCGGTCATGGGCAGGCGCGCCTGCCCATCGCGGTCAGCGGATGCCTCGCCCGCGGTCCGAACGTCGCCGGGCGTCGCTCCCCCGCCCGCCGGGCCTCCCGTGCCGGGGCGCGGGCCCGGATCGACCGGGCCGGGGCCAGGTCCAGGGCCGGGGCCAGGTCCAGGACCAGGGCCGGGAGCGGGTCCGGGCTCGCCGTCGGGGCCGACGACCTCGTACGTGAAGACGTCCACGGTCTCATGGCCCGCGTAGTCGCGCGCCGTCGTGGTCACGCTGAACACGCCCGGCTCGTCGGTCGGGATCGCCGTCATCTGACCCAGCTCCGACTCGCAGAGCTCGACCCCGGATCCCTCGTCCGTGCAGGAGTACCCCCAGACGACGCCGTCGCCGACCTCGTACTCGCGACCGTGCGGGGCCGCGCCCGAGGCATCCGGCACGAGGCTCTCGGGCTGTAGATCGCCGTAGGCGATCTCGGGTGCCGTCAGATCGATCCGCAGGTCGATCCGGATCGGCTCGCTCGCGCCGCCGGCGTCCTCGGCCCAGTAGTACAGGGTCGTGTCGCCCTCGGCGCTCACCGTCACCTCACCCGAGCCTTCGGCCGAGCCGGTGCCGGTCTGGGCGCCATCGAGCTCCCAGTGCACGGTCTCGGCGCCGCTGCCCTCGATGCCCCGGATGGACACCGTGACCGGATCCCTGTGCCACTCGTGCTCGTTGGCCTCGGCCGAGAGCTCGGCGATCGCACCGAGCTGCGGCGCGGGGTCGTCGTCGAGCACGGTGTACTCGGCCCGCACGACGGTGTCGTTGCCCGCACGGTCGACCGCGTTCACCGACAACTCGTACGTGCCCGGCGTGTCCGTCGGCAGGGCCGCACCGTACGGCGTGGAGCCGACGCACGTGAGGATCTGCGAGTGATCGTCGCCGCAGGTGTACCGGGCGGGCAGGTGCGCACCGACCGGAACCTCGACGCCGTCGACGGACGGGTCGATGCGCACGCTCGGCGGCACCCGGTCGAGCTGGATCAGCCGCGTCCGCACCGACGTGAGGTTGCCCGCGTGGTCCGCGGCGCGATACTCGATCTGCGTCTGCCCGTCGACCGTGACCGGAACCTGGGCCTCGTTGCCGGCGACACGCGTCCAGTCCACACTCGTGCGGTACTCGACCCACGCAACGCCCGAGCCGGGGTCACTCGCCGTGATCGTCGCCGTGACATCGCGGCGGAACCATCCGCGCGCGTTCGACGCCGCGGGCTCGGTCGTGACCACGAGGGTCGGCGGCGTCACGTCACCCCCGGCGACGACCTCGAGCGTGCCCGATGACCTCGTCTCGAGACCCGCGTTGTTCACGGCCCACAGGTGGTACTGCAGGGTGCCCTCGACGTCCGTCGGCAGCACCCCGCCCGGCGGGACGACCGGCCCATCGACGATGTCGAGCATGCAGAGGTCGATTCCGGAGTGCGGATCCCCGCAGGAGAACTCGGCCGTCGCGGCCTCGCCGACGCCGACGGTGCCCTCAGCAAGCACTCCCGACGGGGCGACCTCGGGCGCACTCCGATCGAGCCGGACGGTCGTGACGACCGGCTCGGACACGTTGTGCAGCCGGTCCCACGCCCACGCCTTGACCTCGTTCACGCCGTCGGCGGTCACCGGGATCCTGACGAAGTCGGCGTTGTCGGCCGACCGGGGCCCGTCGCCGACCTGGTGCCAGAGCACGAAGATCCCCGACGGGTCCTCGGCGGTCACCTCGACCGAGACGGGCTGCGTGAACCAGCCCCCCGGCCCCGGGTTCGCGGGGTCGGTGACCGCGGTCAGGACCGGCGGCTCGCCGTCGGTGCCGACCACGCGCGCCCAGTTGACGTCGGAGTGCTCGACCCCGTCGACGGTGGCGCGCACGACGACCGTGTAATAGCCCGGGCGCAGGGTGGCGGACGCCCACCGGTGCCGGTCCGACCCGGCCGTCGCGGTGAAAGGCTGGTACAGGCCGTTGTCGCCGGTGAGCACACCGGTGACCTCGGCGTCGTGAATGAACCCCGCATCGTTCCGGAGATTCACCTCGACGGCGACCTGCTGAGCCGCGGTCGAGGTCGCGAGGGTCATCGTGACCGCACCGGCACGGTGGAAGGTGAACTCGTAGCTCGCGTTCACCGCACGCTCGGTGCCGTTCCGGATCTCGAGATGCCAGCGCCCGGTCGCCTCGTAGCTCTGGGGATAGGCGAACAGGTTCTTGTACTCCCGCTCGGCGCCCGTCCACCCCTGCGCGCTCCCGTCCGGCCGGACGAGCCGCGCGTCGACGCCGACGGGCGCGACCACGACGGCCCGCACACCCGACGCCTCCACCACGTCGAGCGGGATCACCCGGGTCTGCCCCGGTGCGATGCCGTCGGCGACCAGGTCGGCGGCCGCACCCGCCGGTTGAGGAGCGAACGACGAAGGAGCATGCGTATCGAGACCGGGTGACACCGTCTCGAGGTCGGGTTGCGGGGCCTCGATACGCTCGCTGGCGCTCGCTACTCGACCAACGGTGGGCGCCGGTCCGGGTTCGACCGGCGCATCGGTCTCGATGGGGGCACCCGTCTCCACCGGAGCACCCGTCTCCACCGGAGCATCCGCCTCCACCGGAGCATCCGCCTCCACCGGAGCACCCGTCTCCACCGGAGCATCCGCTTCGACCGGGGCATCCGTCTCCACCGGAGCATCCGTGTCCACCGGGGCATCCGCTTCGACCGGGGCATCCGCTTCGATCGCGGTCTCGGTCTCGACCGGGGCGTCCGCGGGCGCAGGCTCGCTGCCGAAGGCGGCGGCCGAGACGCCGAGGCCGAGGGGAGCCGCGACGAGCGCGCTCACCGCGATGGTGAGGGCGCGACGGCCCCAGACGCTCATGATCGGGCGCGTCATTCGAGCCCCTCCTGCAGCGCGAACGCGATGACGAAGCCGCCGTCGCTCTCCCTGATCTGGAACGCGACCTCGGCGCCCTGACCGTCGAGCGACTCGTAGCCCGTGCCGTTCTCCTCGCCGCTCACGCGGAACCGCTCGTACGAGGCGGGCAGCACCGACTCGTAGTGGGCGAGCACCTCGTCGATGCCGGCGGTCGCCGCGTATGACGCGGTCTCGACCGAGCCGCCGCCGCCCGTCACGCAGAGGGTCGAGCCGGCGGGCGGCTCGGGCCAGTCAGCGGGGCGGGCCTCGACGTCGGCGAGGTCCGCCGGGACGACCGCGCCCACGAACGCCGCAGCGCATTCCTCGGGCACGCCGAGGGCTTCGCGGTCCTCGATCGCGTCGTCGAGCGCGCCGTCCTCGGCGTACGTGTCGGCCTCCTCGATGCCGGCCGGGTCGACGCCGGCGTCTCCGCCGGTGCATCCGGCGAGCGCGAACGCCACGGCGACGCCGGCGACCAGGGCCAGCCGGGAGCGTGCCCGGGTCGCGCGTGCTCGGCTCGTGCGTGTGCCGGTCATCGGAGCACCTCGGGGTCCGTGATCCGGCTGCGCCCGATCGCGAGCCATACGCCGAGCACGACGAGCCACATCTGCATGAGCGTGCCGGGGATGCCGGGGACGCCCATCGCGAACATGACGCCGCTCACGAACAGCCCGGTCAGCGCGCTGACCGTGCCGAGGATGCGCGAGACGATGCGCTCCACGAAGGCCATCCACGCGACCGCGAAGGCCGAGACGAGCACGCCGAACCACGGCAGGTAGGCGCCGAAGTCGGTGAGCATGTAGTAGACGAACAGCCCGTCCTCGCCGTAGAGGCCGGACTCCGGCCCCAGGTAGTTCGCGAGGGCACCCTTCCAGCCGTAGCCGAGCACGGCCGCACCGGCGGTCACGAGCAGGCCGCCCGAGAACACCCGCGCTCCGGCGGAGCTGAAGTGGCGCTCGACGCGGCTGCGCCAGAGACCCTGGAAGATCAGCAGCGCGAACACGGCACCGAGGCCCGCCATCCAGCCGAGCCGGCCGGCGACGACGTCGAGCGTGAACACGTCGGCGGCGGTGACCGCGTAGTCCTCGCCCGCGAGCCAGGCCTCGGTCTCGGCCGGCGGCCGGACGTCGAAGACGAGCGTGCCTGCGGCGCCGAGCGCGCCGGCGACGACCGCCCAGAGCGGCCACGCCGTGAAGCGGAACCCGCGGCGCGAGCGCGTCGGGCCTGTCGCCGCGCCGGGCGCGGGTGCGCCGGGCGCCGGTGCGCTCAGCGATTCGGGTGTGCTGGACATGGGATTCGCTTTCGTTCGAAGGGCGCAGCCACGAAGCTGCGGGAGCCGCACGTCGCGGCACCCTCCGAGACTCGACGGCCCGACGGCCCGGGCCACAGGTGCGAATGTCCTGAACCGGCCCGGTGCAGCCCCGGGACGCGCAGGTGGGTCGGCTGCCCGAAGTGTGTTGGAGTGCCGAAAGTGGGTCGGCCGCCCGAAGTGTGTCGGCCGCCCGAAGTGGGTCGGCCGCCCGAAGTGGGTCGGCCGCCCGAAGTGTGTCGGCCGCCCGAAGTGTGTAGGCCGCCCGAAGTGTGTAGGCCGCCCGAAGTGTGTTGGAGTACCGAAAGTGTGATGGAGGCTCGCCGTGCAGGGGCTCCGACACACTTTCGGCACTCCAACACACGCGGCGCGGCGCGGCGCGGCGCGGCGCGGCGCGCGGCGCGCGGATCAGCCGGTGGCGGTGCGCGACGCGCCGAAACCCGCCTCGCGGGCGATCACGATGAGCGCACTGCGGTCGGGCGCGCCGAGCTTCGTGATGATGCCGTACACGTAATTGCGCACGGTCTTGTTCGTGAGCACGAGCGTGCGCGCGATCGACCCGTTGTCGAGCCCGCGGGCGACGAGGTCGAGCACCTCGGACTCACGGTCGGTGAGCTCCGGGAACGGTTTCGGGGACTGATCGGGGGTCGAGCCGGCCAGGAACGCCATCGCGCGCTGCGCGACATCCGCACCGAAGAGCACCTCGCCGTCGGCGACGGCGTGGATGGCGCGCTCGACCTCGCGCGGCGAGGCGATCTTCAGGAGGTACCCGCGCGCGCCAGCGCGCATCGCGGCGAACAGCGAATGGTCGTCGCCCAGCATGGTGAGGACGAGGACGGCGACCGACGGATGCCTCCGCACGACCGATTTCGTCGCGTCGATGCCCGAACCGCCGCCGAGATCGAGGTCCATGAGGACGACGTCCGGCTCGGTCGCGTCGACGACGTCGATCGCCTCGTCGACGGTCGCTGCATCGCCAACGACCTGCACATGCTCGAGCGTGTCGAGCAACGAGATGATGCCCCTCCGGAAGAGCGGGTGGTCGTCGACGACCACGACCGTGATGCTGCGCTCCTGCGGCATGCGGACCTCCCCGACTCGGCTCACCCTATCCAGTCCGATCATTCCTGTCCCGGTGTCCCGGCGCGCCAGTGCACCATGTCCTCGACCTCGGCGGCCGGGTGCGCCGGTCGTGCCGGGATCCGGGCACGGACGAGCGTCCCCCGCGCGGGACGTTCGATCACCAGGGTGCCGCCCTGCTCCTCCGCACGCTCACGCATCGAGGCGAGGCCGACGCCGGGGCGCACCGCCCCGGGCAGGCCCCGGCCGTCGTCGACGACGACGACCTCCGCGACGGCGCCGAGGCGGGCGTCGTCGAGCCGGGCGATCGCGACGTCGATGCGGGTCGCCCCCGAATGCCGGACCGCATTGGCGAGCGCCTCCGCGGCGATGAAGTACAGCGCATCCTGCACCGCGGCCGGCAGCGCCGGCACCGGCTCGACCTCGGCGACCACCCGCAGCTCGTCCGAGTCGAACCGCCGCGCGAGCTCGTCGATCGCCTCGGCGAGCGTGGCGCCGTCGAGCGGCGAGGGCGTCACCTCCCCGGCGAGGTCGCGCACATCGCGGGCCCGGCGCGCGAGGTCGTCGGCGAGCTCGTCCAGCAGTGCGCCAGCCCGCACGGGCTGCGCCGGCAGCAGGTTCTCGACCGCGGCGAGCCCGAACCCGATGCCGGCCAGCGCCGGGCCCAGCCCGTCGTGCAGCTCGCGCCGCAGCGCGCGCCGCTCCCCCGCGCGCCGGGCGACGAGGTCGCCACGCGCGCGCTCGAGCACGAGGTTCGACTCCACGAGCTGCACCGCGGCGGCGACGAGCCCCGCCACGTCGTCCAGCACCGCGAGCGTCCGCCGATCGAACCGCTGGCCCTCGAGCGGGCGCACGACGAGCTCACCCACCCGGTGCCCGCGGCTCATGAGCGGCACGACCACCGGCACGCCCGACGCCGTGCCCGCGACCTCGACGATCTCGGAGGACGCCGACCGCACCTCGACCGAGCCGAGACGCAGCACCCGGCGCAACGCATCGCTCAGCTCCCTGAGCCCGGCCGGGCCCGGCTCGAGCTCGCCGATGCGGTCGCCCAGCCGGGTGAGGAGCACCGCGGGCTCGGCGCCGTCGCCGTAGATCAGCCGATCGATCCGCCGTTGCAGCCAGCGCCGGATCGGCTGGACCGCGACCGCGATCAGGATGGGTGCGACGAGCCAGGCGCCCTCGGCGCCCGGCAGGAGTCGCGGCACCGCGAGCACCACCACGAGGTAGAGGATGACGCCGCTGATCGACAGCAGCGACCACAGGATGACGCGGCTGACCACGAACTCGACGCCCCAGAGCCGCTGCCCGAGCACGACCACGAGGATCGCAGCGGGGTACAGCACCTGGCCGAGCACCGGCGCCACGAGGCCGAAATCGACGATCCAGGCCGGGAGCGACAACCCCTCGGGCAGCACGAGGCCGAGGTAGGACGCCGTGAGGAACACGTGCCCGAGCGTGAGCCATGCGAGTCCGACCCGATCGCGGCCCGCGGCCGTCGCCCACCGCGCCACGAGCACCCCGCACGACACGAGTGAGATGCCGACCGCCGCGAACGAGAGCGCCGTGTAGAGACCAGGGAGTGCGGCCTGGTACGCGGCATCGTCGATCGCGAACGGGTTGCGCGGCTCGGGCACGCTCTGCTGGGTCAGGCTGGCGAAGAACGCGGCGAACGCGACCACGCCGCACACGACGACGAGCGCGAGCTGCCAGCGCGGCACCCGACGCCTGGTGACGAGCAGCGGCAGTGCGGCGGTCATGAACGTGCCGGGCACGAAGCCCCAGCCGGCCGCGAACGCCGCGAGCCCCCAGAGCGGCAACCCGTCGACCTCGGCACCGAGCAGCCCGTACTGCACGCCGAAGGCGGCGATCCCGGAGCCCACGGCGTGGATCGCGAGGATCACGCCGACGGGGTGCGGCCGCCGGGCGAGGATGAGGGCCGCGACCGGGCCGTAGATGAGCGCGACGGTGACCCCGATGTCGTCGAAGCTCGCGCGCATCGCGAGCGGCGCCTGCGACAGGAAGACGCCCGGCAACGGCGCGGTGGGCAACGCCGCGACCCACGCGATCACGAGCGAGGCGAGTGCGAGCATCCACGAGACCGCCCAGACGGCGATCGCGATCCCGCGCCGGACCGGGCTCGGCCGCGTCGTGCCGTGCACCGCGGTCATCGGCGCACCGTGATCTCGATGACGTGCCCGTGCGCATCGGCCGCGGCCGCGACGACCCCGCCCACGTCGAGCGCGCGCCTGGTCGTCGCGTCGAGCAGCGCGCGCCACGCGGCCACCGTCGGCCGGGCGCCGACGGCGCGCAGCCGGGCGGTCGCACGGGCGTCGTCCATCCCGACGTGCACGTCGATCCGGTGCACCCCCGCCTCGCGCCGGAGACGCGACACGGCCTCGGCGAGCGCGAGGTAGAGCGCGATCTGCACGCCCGCGTCGAGCACATCGGTGCCGCCCGAGTGCACGTCGACGTCGAGGCCGTCGCCGCTGAAGCGCTGCGCGAGCTCGCGCAGCGCGCCGTCGAGGTCGCCCGCGTCGAGCGCCGCGGGCAGCATGGTGCGGGCGAGCCGGCGGACGTCCTCGGTCCGGACCGCGACCTGCTCGCGCAGCTCGGCGATCGACGCCTCGGCGGCCGGGTCTCCGGTCTCGATGAGCCGGCTCGCCGCGGCCATCCCGAACCCGATGCCCGCGAGCGCGGGCGCGAGCTCATCGTGCAGCTCCCGGTGGAGCATCCGCCGCTCCTCCCGGCGCACGCCCAGCGTGCGCCGCCGAGTGGCCGCGACCTCCTGGTTGACGCTCGCGAGGAGCACGGCGACCGCGATCAGTCCCGCGAGGTCTTCGAGGACGGGGCGCACCCGGTGCTCGAGCACCGTCTCGTCGTCGCTCGTGAGCTCGATCGTGCCGACGGGCCGCCCGCCGGCCCGCAGCTCGGTCGCGAGCCGGGCCGCACCGGTGCGGCCCACCGCGACCGGGTCGGCATCCGCTGCCGGAGCGATCGTCACGGACGAGAGCTGCCAGGTCACCAGCAGCGACTCGGCGATGCCCCGGATGCCCGTGTCGTCGCCCGCGACCGCGAGCCGTTCGCCGAGCCGGCCGAGCACCTGACGCGCGTCCGCCCCGGGGCCGAAGTACAGCAGCGCGGTGCGCCGGCGGACGAACCGGCTGACGGCGCTGAACGACAGCGCGAGCGCGCCCGCGGCGAACGCCCCGGCGACCGCCTCCGGCATCCCGAGCAGCACCGCCGCCTCGTTCACGACCAGGTAGAGGCTCACCGCGAGCGCGAGCGACTGCACCCACACGATTCCGCCGGCCAGCCGGCGATCCGACGCGATCTCGCGCCCGCCGAGGAGCACCGCGAGGATCGCGGTCGGCAGCAGGCCCTGCGCGAGCACGAACGCCGCATCGGCGACGACCGCGGCCATGGGCGGCAGCGGGGCCACGACGCGCACATAGCTCAGGATCAACAGCACCGCACCGACCGCGAGCCACGTGAGCGCCTGGCGCTCGCGATCGGTGCCGCTGCGCCACTCGCCGGCGAGCGCGATCGCCGCGGCGATGAAGCTCGCGAGCGCGGCGAGGAGCGGGAGGAGGTCGATCCAGGCGGTCGGCGGCACACCGCCGAACCAGAGCACCCATGTCACGCACTCGCCGACGATGGCCACGAGCCCGAACGCGACGCCCGAGGTCCGGAGCCGGCCCCGCGTGCGGAGCAGCAGCCACGGCAGGATCGCGAGCGCCGCGAGCTCGGGCTGCCGGGCGAGGAACGCGAACCAGCGCACCACGCCGTCGATCTCCGGGCGGGTGCCGGGCAGCTCGCCGACGATCACGGCCAGGGCGAACCACGCGCTCGTGACCGCGAGCGCGCCCGTGATGATCGCGACCGCCGCGCGACGACGCGTGAGCGCGATCGCCGCGACCGGCGCGTAGACCACCGCGGTGATCAGGAGGCGGAGCGTGCCCGACCACTCGATCGACGCGATCGCCGAGACGGCGACCATCGCCGCGAGCGGGATCCACGCGAGCGCGACGATCGAGAGCCCGGCGAGCAGCAACGGGCGCCGCGCAGCCCGCGCGGCGCCCGCCGGACCCCCGGGTGCGCTCACAGGCTCAGTATTGCGAGTCGGTGCGGCTCAGCGACAGAGGCGGATGTCCCGGCCGAGGCCTGTCCCCGCCGCGACGCACTTGTCCAGGTCGGACCCAATAGAATTCGGCGAGAGAGAAAGGGAGGACCCATGCACGCAGTGGATCCTCTCGTGCGGAACAACGTCCGGGTCACCGGCACTCCGAACGGGCCGGTCATCGTCTTCGCGCACGCCTTCGGCGGCTCAGGAGAGTCATGGCGCTTCGTCGCGCCCGCATTCGAACCCGACCACACCGTCGTCGTGTTCGACCACGTCGGGGTCGGCGGGTCGGACCGCACGGTCTACGAACGCGCGAAATACGACTCGCTGCACGGCTACGCCGACGACGTCATCGAGCTCATCGAGGCCCTCGGCCTCGGCGAGGTGACCTTCGTCGGCCACTCGGTCAGCGCCATGATCGGCATGCTCGCCGCGAACCAGCGACCCGAGCTGTTCGCCCGGCTCGTCATGGTGGGCCCGTCGCCCCGGTACCTCGACGACGACGGGTACTCCGGCGGGTTCACGAGGGACGCCGTCGACGAGCTGCTCGACTCGCTCGAGTTCAACTATCCGGCCGCAGTCACCTCCCTCTCGACCGTGCTCATGGGGTACCCGGAGCGTCCCGAGCTCACGGCCGAGCTCGCCGAGTCCATCACGGCGGCCGATCCCGGCATCGCCGCCGAGTTCGCCCGGGCGACCTTCCTCTCCGACCACCGGCGCGACCTCGCCGACGTCACGGTCCCCACGGTGATCCTCCAGTCGACGGTCGACAACATCGCGGCGCCCGAGGTCGGGCGCTACGTGCACGAGCACATCGCGGGCAGCCGGCTCATCGAGATGTCCGCGCGCGGCCACATCCCCAACCTCTCCGATCCGGCGGAGCTCATCGAACGCATCCGGGAGTCGCTCGCGTGATCAAGATCGACGCCGTGCCCTGCGGACTGCTCCTCACCGACGCCGACGACGTCGTCACGAGGGTCAATGCGACGTTCCTCGAATGGACCGGCCACCAGCACGCCGACGTCGTCGGCACCGCCTTCCACGACCTGCTCGACGCCGGAAGCCAGGCCTACTACGGCACCTGGTTCGGCGATCAGGTCCGCGCGCAGTCCGAGCTGCGCGCGATCTCGCTGCGCCTCACGCGCGCCGACGGCACGAGCATGCCGATCCTCGTGAACGCCACCGTCGGGGTCGCCGACGACGGCACCGAAGAGGTCCGGCTCGCGGTCTTCGACGGCACCAGCCGCGAAGAGTTCGAACGGGAGATGCTGAACGCCAAGCGCGAGGCCGAGGCATCCGCTTCGAGCGTCCGGATCCTGCAGGAAGCCGCGACCCGATTCCTCGCCGCACGCACCGAGGACCAGGTCGCCATGGTCCTGGCCGAGGTCACCCGCGCGGGGCTCGCCGCGTCGGACGCGGCCGTGGTCGCCTACGAGCCCGACGGCTCGAGCTACCGGATGCTCAACGGCGAGCACCTGCGCGACCTGCTGCGAGCCGTTCGCGCCTCACGCCCCGAAGGCCCCCGCGCGCTGCGGCCGGACGAGATGGTCGTGATCCCCGACCTCGAAGAGGCGTTCTCGAGGTCCGATGAGCTCGGCGAGCTGCTGCGGGCGCAACGCGCGGCCGCATTCTCAGCCATCGCGATCACCGACGGCGACGAGCTGCTCGGCGCGGTCGCCTGCCTGTATGGGCGCCCCCGCGAATTCGGCGAGAACGAGGTCGAGCTGCATCGGGCCCTCGCGAAGCAGGCCGGTCTCGCGTTCTCCCACGTCTGGCTCCAGGGCCGGATGCGCGAGCTCGCCTCCGTCGACCAGCTCACCCAGGTGGCGACCCGCGTGGCGATCGACGAGATCGCCGAGAACGCGTTCGCCGCGGCCAAGGATACGGACAGCCACCTGTCGCTGATCTTCCTCGACCTCGACGGGTTCAAGGCGATCAACGATCGGTTCGGCCACCGCATGGGCGACCGCGTGCTCGCGGTCTCCGCCAAGCGCATCCGGGACTCGGTCCGCGCGGAGGACCGCATCGGCCGCTTCGGGGGCGACGAGTTCCTGATCGTGTGCGAGCACACCGACGGTGCCGGCGCGCTCATCATCGCCGAACGGATCGCCTCAGCGGTCCGCGAGTCCATCGAAGGCCTGCCCGCCGGCTTCCACGTCACGGCGTCGATCGGCATCGCGACCCATCGGCCGGGCGAGACGCGGTACACCTCGGCCGAGGCCATGACCGGCGGTGCCGACTTCGCGATGTACGCCTCGAAGCGCAATGGCCGTGACCAGATCGCGCTCGACACCGCCGCGGAGCCCGCGCCCGCGAGCTGAGCGGAGTTCACCGGCGCGTCAGACGCCGAACGTCGCCGAACGTCACCGCTCCGCACCGGCCTCCGCCCGCGCCTCGGCGAACGCGTGGACGCAGCGGCGGATCTGCTCCTCGGAGTGCGCGGCCGAGAGTTGTACACGGATGCGCGCCCGGCCCTGCGGCACGACGGGGTAACTGAACGCCGTCACGTAGACACCCGCCCGCTGCATGGCGTCGGCGATGCGCGCCGTGAGCGCCGCGTCGCCGAACATGACCGGCACGATCGGGTGCTCACCGGGCAGCAGGTCGAACCCCTCTGCCGCCATGAGCGAGCGGAACAGCCGCGCGTTCGCGGCGAGCTTCCGTCGCAGCTCGCCCGAGCCCTCGAGCAGGTCGAGCGCCGCGAGCGTTCCGGCCACGATCGACGGGGCCAGCGTGTTCGAGAAGAGATAGGGGCGCGAGCGCTGGCGCAGCAGCGCGACGATCTCGCGCGGCGCGCTCACATACCCGCCCGACGCGCCGCCGAGCGCCTTGCCGAACGTGCCGGTGAGCAGGTCGACGCGACCCTCGACCCCGGTGAGCTCGGGCGTCCCGCGGCCGTGCTCGCCGACGAAGCCGACCGCGTGCGAGTCGTCGACCAGCACGAGCGCGTCGTGGCGTTCGGCGAGGTCGCAGATCTCGGGCAGCGGGGCGATCGACCCGTCCATCGAGAAGACGCCGTCGGTCACGATCACCCGGAAGCGCGCGTCCGCCGCGCTCACGAGCTGCGCTTCGAGGTCGCCCATGTCGCGGTTGCGGTAGCGGAGGCGGCGCGCCTTCGAGAGCCGGATGCCGTCGATGATCGAGGCGTGGTTCAGCTCGTCGGAGATGATGGCGTCCTCGGCGCCGAACAGCACCTCGAACACCCCGCCGTTCGCGTCGAAGCACGACGAGTAGAGGATGGTGTCTTCCGTCCCGAGGAACCCCGAGATGCGGCGTTCGAGCTCGAGGTGCTGGTCTTGCGTGCCGCAGATGAACCGCACGCTCGCGAGGCCGTACCCCCACTCGTCGAGCGAGGCCTTCGCGGCCTCGACGAGTCGTGCGTCGTCGGCGAGGCCGAGGTAGTTGTTGGCGCAGAAGTTCAGCACCTCGGCGCCGTCGGTGACGACCGTCGTGCCCTGCGGGCCTCGGATGCCGCGCTCTCGCTTCGTGAGCCCGGCCGCCTCGATGGCCGCGAGCTCGCCCGCGACGTGGTCCTTGAATCCGGCGTACATCTACAGCTCCGTCCAGTCGAGGATGATCTTGCCCGCGTCGGCGGCGGATGCCGCGGCGAACCCCGCGCGCCAGTCCCGCGCCGGCACGCAGTCGGAGATGACCGAGGTCACCGCGGCGCTGAGCGAGGCACTCGTCTGCAGCATGGCACCCATGGCGTTCCACGTCTCGAACATCTCGCGCCCGTAGACGCCCTTGATCGTGAGCATGTGCGTGACGACCTTGCCCCAGTCGACGCCGAACCCGTCGGCGGGCAGTCCGAGCATCGCGATCCGGCCGCCGTGGTTCATGTTCTCGATCATCTCGGGGAGCGCGGTCGGCGCTCCGCTCATCTCGAAACCGACGTCGAACCCCTCACGCATGCCCAGCGACTCCTGCGCCGCCGCGATCCGCGTGCTCGACACATCCACGACCTCGCTGGCGCCGAGGCGCTCCGCGAGCGCCAGGCGCGAGCCGCTGACGTCGGTGCCGACGATGTACCGCGCGCCCACGTGCCTCGCGATGGCGATGGCCATCAGCCCGATCGGTCCGCATCCGGTCACGAGCACGTCCTCGCCGACGAGGGGGAACATGAGCGCGGTGTGCACGGCGTTGCCGAGCGGGTCGAAGATCGCCCCGAGCTCGGGCGCGACATCCGGGTGGTGCACCCACACGTTGCTGGCGGGCAATGCGAGGAACTCTGCGAAGGCGCCGTCGCGCTGGAGCCCGAGCCCGATCGTCCTGATGCACATCTGGCGCCGCCCCGCACGGCAGTTGCGGCAGGTCCCGCACACGATGTGTCCCTCGCCCGAGACCCGGTCGCCGATCGCGACGTCGTGCACGAGGTCGCCGACCTCGACGACCTCGCCGTAGAACTCGTGCCCGGGGACGAGCGGCGCGGTGATCGTCGACTCGGCCCACGCGTCCCAGCGATCGATGTGCAGGTCGGTGCCGCAGATGCCGGTGCGCAGCACGCGGACGAGCACCTCGTCGGGGCCCGCGACGGGCATCGGTCGGTCGACGAGTTCGAGCCCCGGTGCTGCGGTGCCCTTCTGGAGCGCCTTCATGCGTCCATGCTGGGCCGGCGGGACGCCGAAGAGGAAGTGGATGTGTCTTCACCGACGCTTTAGTATGGCCTTCATCGTAGGCTGGGCTGTGTGGAGTTGCACCAGTTCCGGATGCTCCGCGAGCTCGCGACGCTCGGCAGCATCACCGCCGTCGCGGACTCGCTCGGTATCTCCGCGTCCGCGGTTTCGCAGCAGCTCGCCACCGTGCAGCGCGGCTTCGCCGCCCCGCTCACCCGGCGGCAGGGCCGCACGGTCGTGCTCACCGAGGCGGGGCTCGTGCTCGCCGACGCCGGCGCGAAGGTGATCGAGGCGATGGCCGCCGCGCACGGCGCGGTCGACGAGTTCGAGCAGTCCACGACCGGGGCGGTGCAGGTCAGCGGTTTCCACAGCGCGGGCCAGGCGTTGTTCGGTCCGCTCATCGCCGAGCTCGACGGCAGCGGCCTCGACGTGCGGTTCACCGACGAGGACGTCGCGCAGAGCGAGTTCCCGGCCCTCACGGCCCGATACGACCTCGTGCTCGCGCACCGCATGGAGTACGGGCCGACATGGCCAGCATCCGGCCTCCAGGTGTTGACCCTCGCGCGGGAGCCCCTCGACGTCGCGTTGCCCGCGACCCATCCGCTCGCCGCACACGCCGAGATCGCGCCGGCCGACGTCATCGGCGAGCGCTGGGTCACGAGCCGCAGCGGGTACTCGCCTGACGACGTGCTCGTCGCGATCGCCGCGGTCGCCAACCGGCCGGCGCACGTCGCCCACCGCGTCAACGACTACGGCGTGGTCGCGGCCATCGTCGCCGCCGGCGACGCGATCGGCATCCTGCCCAGATACACGTCGGTCCGGGCCCGAGCGGAGGACGTCGTACTGCGCCCGATCGCGGGCGTCGGCGCCGCCCGCAGCATCGACCTCCTGATGCGCCCCGAGAACCTGCGGCGGGCCTCCGTCCGCCTGGTCGCCGGCGGCCTGCAGCGCGTCATGTCCCAGTTGGTGTCCGCGACCTGACGCTCAGGTGAGCAGGTCGCGGACCGCGAGGCCCCACTCGAAGCCGCAGTCGCGGCAGTCGAAGATGGGCGCCTCGTCGAACACGTCGAGGGCATCGGCCGCGCCCGCGACCTCGACCTCGAAGTCGAGCGGGCCGTAGACGATCGCGCGGATCGTCGCCGACCCGCACCGGGGGCACGGGTCTTCGAGCACGGAATGGTTCGCCATGTCTCGGTTCAGCTGCATCTGCTCGGCCATGGCGATCACGGTACGCCGGACCTCCGACATCGGCCGGATTGGCCCCGCGCGGCGCGGGCTTCAGGGCCGACTCACGCCCGCCTTGACACACGCACCGCGCGTGCGCCAGGGCTTGACACCCCCGCCGGGGCCGCACAGGCTGCTGTGAGGGGCGGTGCAGGCCGCGCCCGGCGATGGAGGGGATCCGATGCACGCGACGTTCGGCGTGGAAGAGGAGTTCATCTTCCTCGACCGTGCGACACTCAGACCGGCCGACGTGGCCGAGGGCTTCTACACGCGCCTCTCGGAGGACCCCGAGTGGGCGCCCGTGACGCACCGCGAGTTCCTCGCCTCGCAGATCGAGTACGCATCGCCCGTGTTCACGACGCTCAAGGAGGCGCTCCCCGCACTGAACGGCTTCCGGCGGGTCGTCGCCGACGAGGCGGCCCGGCTCGGCGTGCTCGGGGCGAGCATCGGAACGCCTCCCGACTCCCTCCCGTTCCCGTCGATCACGCACCACGAGCGCTACCAGCGCATCGTGCGCGACATGGCCGGCCTCATCGCCGACCACCAGATGAGCGGGCTGCACGTCCACGTCGGCATCCCCGACCGCGAGTCCGGTGTGATCGCGCTCAACACCGTGCGCCCGTGGCTCCCCCTCCTCACCGCGATGACCGGCAACTCGCCGTTCTGGCGCGGCTACGACACCGGGTACGAGAGCTGGCGCACGGTCCAGCTGCGGCGGTGGCCCACGGCGGGCTCTCCGCCCCGATTCCTCGACGCGCGCGACTACGACCGCCGCATCAGGTGCCTGCTCGGCATCGGGGGCATGAACGACCTCGCGCTGATCGCCTGGAACCTCAGGCTCTCCGAGCACCTGCCGACCATCGAGTTCCGCATGGCCGACGCTCAACTCTCGGCCGACGACACGCTCCTCGTCGCGGCGTTGTGCCGGGCGCTCGTGCGCAACGCGATCGAGACCGAAGGCCGTGCCGTCGAGGAGACCGACATCGCCCCTGAGCTGCTCTCCGCCGCGATCCTGCACTCCGCGCACGCCGGCCTGCGGGCGCAGGTGTACGACCCGGTCGAACGCGGCCTCGCCGACGCCCGCAGCGTCATCGACCGGTTGTTCGACCTGGTCGGCCCGCAGCTCGAAGCGACGGGCGACCTGCGCGCGGTCGCCGACCTCGTGGCGCGGCTGACGCAGCTCGGCACGGGAGCCGCGCGACAGCGCGATGCGTTCCTCCGCGGCGGCAGTGAGGGCCTCGGCAAGCTGTTCGAGACGACGATCGTCACCGACACCACCGAGTGGGCGGCGTGAACGCCGGCACCGTCGGCAGCGCCGGCACCGTCGCCCCCGCGCCGCCCGCCTCGACGACCGCCGACACGGTGCGGCACGTCGTCGTCGCCGTGAGCGCCGTGCTCGCGGTCGTGGGCGCGTTCGTCGGGTCGGGCGCCGCGGGCGGCACGCCGATCGCCGAGGCCGCAGGCGGTGCGCTGGCCGCCGACGCCACGCTCATCGCGCCGGCCGGCCCGGCCTTCGCCATCTGGACCCTGATCTACCTCGGGCTGCTCGCCTACGCCGTGTGGCAGTTCTTCCCGTCGGTCCGGGCCGCTCAGCGACATCGAGTGCTCGGCTATCCGATCGCGGCGTCGATGCTCCTGAACGCGGCCTGGATCCTGTCGGTGCAGGCCGGTCTGCTCTGGCTGAGCGTCGCCGTCATCGCCGTCCTGCTCGTCGTGCTGTGCTGGCTGTACGCGACCTGCATCCGTCGGCCACCGCACGCGCTGACCGACGCGCTCGTCACCGACGGCACCATCGGGTTGTACCTCGGCTGGGTCTCGATCGCGACGGCCGCGAACGTGGCGGCGGCGCTCGTCTCGAGCGGGTTCGACGGCTGGGGCCTGCCGCCCGAGATGTGGTCCATCCTCGTCATCGAGGTCGCAGCCATCGCGATCGCGATCCTCGGCGTGGTCAGCCGCGGCGGCCTCGCACCGATGATCGCGGCATCCTGGGGGCTCGCGTGGGTCGCCGTCGGACGTCTCGCGGGTGAACCGCAGTCGGTCGCGACCGGCGTGGCCGCGATCATCGGCATCGTGCTGATCGTCGCCGCGACCCTGACGGCCCGGCTGCTGACGGGCCGCAACCGCCGGCTCGGCCCGGTCCCGCATCCCCACCACCCGGCACCCGAGCACCCGGCACCCGAGCACCCGTCATCCGGTCGCCCGGCGCCCCAGCACCCCGCACAGCACTGACGTCCGCTCCGCCGAACAGAATGCGACGATGACCGAGCCCAGCATCGAGACCCATCCCACGGAGACCAGCCTCTCGATCGACGTCGACGGCACCGCCGTCTCCGCCGTCGCGGCACGCCCGGAGGGCGCGACGGCCACGGTCATCGTCGCGCACGGCGCAGGCGCGGGCATGGAGCATCCGTTCATGTCGGGCCTCACCCGCGCGCTGCACGCCGAAGGGCTCGCGACGCTGCGCTTCAACTTCCCGTACCGCGAGGCGGGCCGGAAGTTCCCCGACCGGCCGCCCGTCGCCGTCGCCGCGTGGCGAGCCGCGGTCGCGACGGCGCACGAGCTCGCCGACGCCGCGGGCAGCGCCGGGGAGCCGATCTGGGCCTCGGGCAAGTCGTTCGGCGGGCGCATGGCGTCGATGGCGGTCGCCGAGGGCCTCGAGGCCGCCGGCCTGATCTTCCTCGGCTATCCCCTGCACCCGCCGGGCAATCCGTCGAAGCTCCGCGACGAGCACCTGTACGGCATCACCGTGCCCATGCTGTTCCTCCAGGGCACGAACGATCCGTTCGCCTCGCCGAACCTGCAGTTGGCCGAGGTCGTGCAGCGCATCGGCGCCAACGCCGAGCTCGAGTGGATCGAGAACGCCGGACACTCGTTCGAGGTGAAGGGCGCCAAGCGGCCGCAGGCCGAGGTCGGTGCGGGCCTCGCCCCACGCGTCGCGGCCTTCGTGCGCAGCCACGGGTGAGCGCAACGGATGCCTCGCCCGCGCGCACGGCATGCGCACCCATGCTCAGGGAATGAGGACGATCTTGCCCCGCACGTGACCGGTCTGGCTCTGGCGGTGCGCCTCTGCGGCCTCGGTGAGCGGATAGCGGTGCGCGACCTCGAGCAGGAACTCGCCGCTCGCGGCGAGCTCGGCGACGAACGGCACCGCCTCGGCACGCCACGCCCGCTCCTGCTCGGTGAGCGGGACGGGGTTTCCGCCCGACCATGCCCGGATGCCGAGCTCGGCGGCCTTCGCGCCCTGCACGATCGTCCCGACCCGGTCGTGGTCGGCGACGAGCTCCTTCGAGACCGCGATCGCCTCGTCGGTCCCGACCGCGTCGAGGGCCACCGTGACGCCCTGCGGCGCCGCCTCGCGCACCCGGTCGGCGAGACCGTCGCCGTACGCCACCGGGATCGCGCCGAGCTCACGCAGGTGGTCGTGGTTGCGTTCGCTCGCGGTCGCGATCACGGTGGCCCCGAACCGCCGGGCGAGCTGGATCGCGGCCTGTCCCACCGCACCCGAGCCGCCGTGCAGCAGCAGCGTGTCACCTTCGCCCACGCCGAGGGAGCGCAGCACCTGATAGGCGGTGCCGACCGGGATCGGGATCGCGGCCGCCTGCTCGAAGCTGAGCGCTTCGGGCTTTCGCGCGAGCTTCGACGCCGGCACGGCGATCTCGGTCGCGTACCCGCCCTTCGCGCTCGACACGATGACCTCGTCACCGGCCGACCAGCCCTCGACCGCCGCGCCGACGGCCGAGATCACGCCGGCCGCGTCGGAGCCAACCCGCTGCGGCGTCGTGACGGCGCTGCTCGCGCGAGCACCCGAACGCAGCTTCCAGTCGATCGGGTTCACGCCCGCGGCCTTCACCTCGACGACGACCTCGCCCTCGGCGGGCGTCGCATACGGGATCTCCCTGAACTCCAGCACCTCGGGTCCGCCGAACCGGTCGTACTCGATCGCGTGGGGCATGGCACTCCTTCGTCAGTGGTGATCGGGGATGTCCCTTCAACCCTAGAGCGGATGCGTCGGACGTCCCTGGGGATGACCTGCCTGTGGACCGGCGGTCCGGGCCCGAGCGGATGCCCCGGGGTTAGCCTGAGCGCATGACGGCTCGGGGCGGCGCAGCGAACGGAGGACGCACCCGGCCGCTGCTGCTCGCGGCGCTCGCCGGGCTCGCCTCGGCGGTGTTCGCGGCCGGCGTCGGCGAGCTCGCGGCCGCGCTGGTCGCCGCCGAGTCCGGGCCGTTCGTGGTCGTCGGCGGCGCGCTCGTCGATTTCGCCCCGCCGTGGGCGAAGGACGCCGCGATCGCGCTCTTCGGCACCGCCGACAAGGTCGCCCTGCTCGTCGGCATCGGCGTCGTGCTCGCGCTCGTCGCCGCAGGCGCCGGACTGCTCGAGGTGCGATGGCCGCCATGGGGTCGCGTGGTGTTCGCTTCGCTCGGGGTGCTCGGCGCGGTCGCCGCGGCCTCGCGCGCCGACGCCGGCCTGCTGGCCGTCGTGCCCTCGGCCGCGGCCGGCCTCGCCGGCGCGACCGCGGTCATGGTGCTGGCGCGCAAGCTCGCGGTGCCCGCTGCGGCGGCCTCCTCCGCCGCGCCCGGCTCTGCGCCGGGTCGGCCGCTCCGCGCCACCCACGCGGGCGCGGGGCCGGCCGAAGTCGCGCAGCGCGCGAGCAGCCCGGCCGACATACCGGCCGACGGGCGCGATGAGCCGGCGGATGCCTCGGACGGCAGCGGGGTCGCACGACGCGGGTTCCTCGTGTGCGCGGGCGGCGCAGCCGCCGTCGGCGTGCTCGCGGCGGTCATCGGCTCGGTCGCGCAGACCGGGCGGCGGGCCGTGCAGGCGGTGCGCGAGGCCGTTCGGCTGCCCGCCGCGACGGTGTCGGCCGCGGTGCCGCCGGGCGCCGAGCTGCCGGTCGACGGGCTCACGCCGCTGGTCACCGCGAACGCCGACTTCTACCGCATCGACACCGCTCTGCGCGTGCCCGAGATCGACCCGGCCGACTGGAGTCTGCGCATCCACGGCCTCGTCGACCGCGAGATCACGCTCAGCTGGGACGAGCTCCTCGCACTGCCCATGGCCGAGAGCATCACGACCCTGACCTGCGTCTCCAACGAGGTCGGCGGCGACCTCATCGGCACGGCCGTCTGGCTGGGGCATCCGATCCGGGAGCTCCTCGCACAGGCCCGCCCGCACGCCGACGCCGACATGGTGCTGAGCCGCAGCATCGACGGCTTCACCGCGGGCACCCCGATCGAGGCCCTGACCGACGACCGGAACGCGATCCTCGCGGTCGGCATGAACGGCGAGCCGCTCCCCCTCGAGCACGGTTTCCCCGTGCGCATGGTCGTCCCGGGGCTGTACGGCTACGTGTCGGCGACCAAGTGGGTCACGGAGTTCGAGGTCACGCGATTCGATGAGGCATCCGCCTATTGGACCGATCGCGGCTGGAGCGAACGCGGGCCGATCAAGCTGTCCAGCCGCATCGACGTGCCCCGCCAGGGGCAGCCGCTCACGGCGGGACCGGTCGTCGTCGCGGGCGTCGCGTGGCAGCCGCACACGGGCGTCTCGGCCGTCGAGGTGCAGGTCGACGACGGGCCGTGGCACGAGGCCGAGCTCGGCCGGCCGATCTCGGCCGACACGTGGGTGCAGTGGCGCTACGACTGGGACGCCACGCGCGGCGACCACACGCTACGCGTGCGCGCGACCGGCGCCGACGGCGAGGTCCAGACCGCCGAGGAGCGCCCGGTCGTCCCCGACGGCGCGACCGGTTTGCACGAGCGCCGGGTCACGGTCGGCTGAGGCCACGTCGCGTCCGGAATGTCGGGCCCGCCCCACGACACGCCGCACACCGGCTCGGTCGCACGGCGTGTCGTCCGAGGCCTCCGACATTTCGGACCGACCCGGCTCCCGCGGCGGCTACTGCGCGGTGTAGCCGCCGTCGACGAGGTGATAGCTGCCCGTGATGAAGCTCGCCGCGTCGCTCGCGAGGAACACCGTCAGCGCGGCGACCTCGTCGGGCTCGCCCAGGCGGCCGATCGGATGCTTGCCGACCAGGAACTGCTGCGCATCCGTATCGAGGTTCGCGTCGATCAGCGGCGTCTTGATGAAGCCCGGCCCGACCGAGTTCACGCGCACACCCTGAGCCGCGTACTCGAGCGCGGCGTTCTTGGTCAGCCCGACCACGCCGTGCTTCGCGGCGACGTACGCCGACGAGCTCGCGAAACCCACGCTCCCCAGGATCGACGCGATGTTCACGACCGATCCGCCGCCGTTCGCGACGATCGCCGGAAGTTGCGCCTTCATGTTCTCGAACACGCTGGTCAGGTTGATGTCGATGACCTTGCGCCAGCCGTCGTCGGGGTAGTCGCCGACCGCGGCGGCCGGCCCGCCGATGCCCGCATTGTTCACGGCGATCCTCAGCGGCGCGAGCGCGTTCGCGTGCTCGACGGACGTCGCGACCCACGAGGCATCCGTCACGTCGCCCACCGAGGCCTCGGCCGTGCCGCCCGCCTCGCGGATCTCGCCGACCACGCGCTCCGCGTGCTCGGCGTTCAGGTCGTTGACGACGACGGCGGCGCCGTTCGCCGCGAGGAGCAGCGCGACCGAGCGGCCGATGCCGCTGCCCGCTCCCGTGACGATCGCGGAACGTCCCTGCACGTCATACGTGGCCATGGTGGAGTCCTTCCCGGGCGGGCGCGGCACCGCGAACGCTTCACGGCCGACCCGTCCACCGACAGGGTAGGCGCGGCCCGCGGGTGCCGCACGGGGTTGCGCCGGTCGGCTCTGCGCCATGTCGTGCGGGCCTGCGCCAGCAGAGGTGGCGCGGGTGCGCACGAACTGGCGCGAACAGCGTGGTCAGGCGAGGCGGGGCGTGCGCGGCGGCTCGGTGCGGCGGACGCCGGTCGCCTCGAACGCCGCGGCGAGCCTGAGCAGCGCCGTGTCGTCGTAGGCGCGGCCCGCGAACGTGAGCCCGACGGGCATGCCGGTGTCGGCCATGGTGCCCATCGGCACGGTCACGGTCGGGATGCCGAGGTGGCGCGGCACCAGATTGCCGTTGGCCACCCACACGCCGTTGCGCCAGCCGAGATCGGCGGATGCCTCGTGCACATCCATGTCCGCGGGAGCGACGTCGGCCACGGCGGGGAAGACCACGGCGTCGAGCCCCAGCCCGTCCATCCACTGCTCGAGGTCGACGCGGCGCGTCTCCTCGAGGCCGCGGAGTCCGGCTTCCAGCTCGGGAATGTCGGCGACGGATGCCACGGGGTGCTCGCGCACGTGGCGCGGGTAGTCCGCGATGTCGTCGTCGAAGCCCGTGGAGCGGTCGGGCAGGGCGCCTTCGGGGTGCGGGAAGATCGAGGCCCCGTCGACGTCCACGAGGGAATCGAGCGCGGGGTCGCCGTTCGCGCCCAGGAAGTCGTCCCACGCCCACGCCGACAGGTCGACGATCTCGCGGCGCAGGTACTCGGGGCTCACGAGGCCGCGCGTGGCGATCGTGGGCGCGCCCGGCCGGTCGCCCTCGTAGTTCGACACCGCCGGGAAGCCGACGAGCACGACCTCGGCCCCGGCCGCCTCGAGGTCGCGGCGCGCGGCCTCCCAGAGGTCGATCACGGACGCTCGCGTCTCGATGCGCTGCCCGGTCGGGCCGCCGATGCCGACCGTGCCGCCGGGCGCGCTCGTGCCGGCCTCGGGGTCGGCGTTCACGTACATGCGCGGCACCCCGAGCCGCACGCCGGCGAGGGCGGCGCGTACCGATGAGGCCTCCGTCACCGCCATCGCCCGGTACGACGTGGGACGAACCGTCGAAGCCGCCGGCAGCTCGATCCACGGCTGGACCCGCCAGAAGTCCCCGCGCGACTCGGGATCGTCCGCGACGATCACGTCGAGCACCTCGAACAGGTCGGCCATGGTGCGGGTGTGCGGCACGACCACGTCCATGGTCGGCACCAGCGGCCAGTTTCCCCGCACCGAGATCACCCCGCGCGACGGCGTGTAGGCGCACAGCGCGTTGTTCGACGCCGGCGCGCGGCCCGACGACCAGGTCTCCTCACCGAGCCCGAACGCCGCGAACGACGCCGCGGTCGCCGTGCCCGACCCGTTCGACGAGCCCGACCCGAACGCGGCCGTCAGGTACTCGCGGTTGTAGGGGCTCTCGGCCCGCCCGTACAGTCCGCGCTGCATGCCGCCGTTCGCCATGGGCGGCATGTTCGTGAGCCCGAGGCAGATCGCGCCTGCGACGCGCAGGCGTTCGATCGTGAAGGCGTCGCGCTGCGCCACGAGGTGCTCGAACGCCGGACTGCCGGCGGCCGCCGTGAGGCCGCGCACGAGGTAGCTGTCCTTGGCGGTGTAGGGGATGCCGTCGAGCGGGCCGAGCGTCTCGCCGCGCGCGCGCCGCTCGTCCGACGCCCGCGCCTCCGCGAGCGCGTCGGGGTTGCGCACGACGACGGCGTTCAGGGCGGTCGCCGTGCCCGGCGCGTCGTACGCGTCGATGCGCGCGAGGTAGGCCTCGACGAGCTCGACCGCGGTCGTCTCGCCCGTCTCGAGGGCGGCGCGCAGGTCGGCGATGGATGCCTCGACGACGTCGAATCGGCGGTCTCGATACGCTCGCCGGCGCTCGCTACTCGACCAACGATCCGCTGGTCCAGTCGCGCGCGACGAACGATCCGCTGGTCGAGTAGGGCGCGACGAAGGAGCACCCGTATCGAGACCCGACGCGTCGCTCATCGCCCCGCCACCGCCGGCTGCTGCTGGGTGATGCAGTGGATGCCTCCGCCGCGCGCGAGGATCGGCCGTGCGTCGACGGTCACGACGCGCCGCCCGGGATACGCCTCCGCGAGCACCGACGCGGCGTGCGCATCGGCACCGGGCTCGCCGTACCCGCATGCGATGACCCCGCCGTTGACCACGAGATGGTTGACGTAGCTCCAGTCGACGAACCCCTCGTCGTCGCGAAGCGTCGCCGGTGCGGGCAGCTCGATGATCTCGAACGACCGGCCCGAGGCATCCGTCTGGGTCTCGAGGAACGCACGCAGCTCGCGCGTGACCTCGAAGTCGGGGTGCGCCGCGTCGCGCTGCGTGTGCAGCAGCAGGCGACCCGGTGCCGGGATCGTGGCGACCATGTCCACATGGCCGCGCGTCCCGAAGTCCTCGTAGTCGCGGGTGAGCCCGCGCGGCAGCCACACGGTGTGCGCGGTGCCGAGCGTGCGTGCGAACTCGGCCTCGATGCGGGTCGTGTCCGCGTACGGATTCCGGCCCGGGTCGAGCTGCACGGTGCGCGTCGCGAGCACGGTGCCCGCCCCGTCGACGTGGATCGCGCCGCCCTCGTTCACGAGCATCGAGCTCACGAGCTCGGCGCCGAGCTCGGCGGCGACGAATCGCGCGATCTCGCGGTCGTGGCCCCACGTCGCCCAACGCGGCGCACCCCAGCCGTTGAACACCCAGTCGACCGCGCCCAGCACGCCGGGGCGTTCGTCGTCGACGACGAACGTCGGGCCGAAGTCGCGCATCCAGAAGTCGTCGAGTGGCGCCTCGAACTGGACGATGTGGCTGCCGAGCATGCGGCGCGCACGGTCGCGCTCGCTGGGGTCGACGACCATGGTGACGGGTTCGAACTCGGCCACGGCGTGCGCCACCGACGCCCACGTCTCGTACGCCAGCTCGGCCGAGGCCGCGTCGTCGCCGAGCGTCTCGTTCTGCCGCGGGAACGCCATCCAGGTGCGCTCATGCTCGGCGGTCTCTGCGGGCATGCGCCAGGCCATGGGGCTCCTCGAGATCGGGGCGCGGATGCCTCGGCGCCACGTGTGCTCGTATTGATCGGCCGATCAATAACTGCCCCGAAAGTACCTAGACTGGTCGAACCATGTCAAGCGCCGAGGACCACGAGAGCCCACCCGAGCGGACGAGCCCGCGCGGGCGTGCCTCACGGAAGGCGCCCGCGGAGCGTCGCGCCGAGATCGCCGAGGCCGCACGCGCGCTCGCGCTCGACGACGGGCTCGCAGCGGTCACGCTGCGCGGCGTCGCCGCACGGGCCGGGGTGACGCCCGCGCTCGTCGCGCACTACCGGCCGAACATGGACGAGCTCGTCGCCGAGACGTTCCGCACGATCGTGTCGGCCGAGCTGCGCGAGATCGCCGAGCTGCACGCGGGGATTGCCCACGCCCACGGGACCGGGCACGGGCCCGCCGGACCGGAACGTTCTGCGTCGAACCGCGCCGCGGCGAGCGCCGCCGTCGCTTCAGCCCGCACCGAGGATCTCGGCGCGGATCGGAGCGACCACGGCAGCGCGACCGCGCGGCTCGGCCGGCTGGTGCACACGCTCCTCGACGGCAGCAGCGACGACGTCACGCTCGTCTGGGTCGAGGCCTGGGCGCTCGGCCAGCGGAACGAGACGCTCGCGGCGGCCGTGCGCGAACAGATGGACGCGTGGCAGCACGTGTTGCAGCAGCTCATCGAGGACGGCGCGCACGCTCGCGAGTTCGACGTCGACGATCCCGCCGCGGTCGCCTGGCAGCTGCTCGGCATGATCGACGGGCTCAACGCGCAGGCGCTCGTGCGCTGGGGCGAGGGCCGCAGCGTGCTGCTCACGCATGCGCTCGAGGGCATGCTCGGGCTCGAGCGCGGCGCGCTGGCCGGCACGGCTGGCAATGGGCGGTGAACCGCTGACGGTCGATTGAGCCCGACGATCGATTCGGGGACAATCGTCCACATGGAGCCGCTGCTCGCCGTCCTCTGCCTCGCCGGTCTCGTCGTGCCGCTCGCACTCGGGCTCGTCGCCGCGAGGCAGCGCCGCACGGACGGCCGCTGAACTCGAGCGAGCGTGCGATTCGGAGCATCCGCTCACCACGAGGCATCCGCCCGCCCCACGCGACGCGTCCCGCGGCGCGACGCGAAGCGGCGCGACCGTCAGTCGGAGTTGTGACGCAGCCACTCGTCGGCCAGCTTGCGCGGGGCGACCGACAGGAACGCGTCGGCCGTGACCTCGCCGAGCCGGCGCCGCGAGATGCGGTCGAGGCGCACCAGGATCGCGGACCAGCCGTCGAAGTGCGACGTCGTGAAGAACACGTCGGGGTCGGCCTCGACGAGCGCGAACTTCACCGCCTCATCGTCGACGCGCGCGCCCAGCACCGGGAAGTCCTGCTCAGCGAGGCCGAGCTCCTCGAGGTCTTTGCGGCGCAGCGGCCGCTCCCACACGAAGCCCTTGCCGTGCACGCGCCAGTGCGCGGCGCCCCAGCTGACATGCTCGGTCGTGTCGGGGAACGACAGCGCGAGACGACGCACCTCGTCCCAGTCGATGCCGACGGCGCCTGCGCCCCCGCCCGTCGCGTTCGTGCCGGTTCCCGCTTCCATGGCGGTCAGGGTACGCCCGGCGATCGGCACCGACAACGTTCCACGCGTCGACGTTCGCGATGATAGACACATGCTGCCCTCCACCATGACCGCGGTCGCCGCGACCGGATCCGTCCCCCTCGACGACGAGCGTGCGCTCGTCGACGTCGAGCTGCCACTGCCCGAGCTCCGCCCGCGTGACGTGCTCGTGGCGGTCGCCGCGGTCTCCGTGAACCCCGTCGACCTCAAGATGCGCGCCCGCCGCGCCGCCGACGACCCGCAGCTCGTGCTCGGCTACGACGCAGCGGGAACCGTCGTCGCCGTCGGCTCCGAGGTGGCGCTGTTCGCCGCGGGCGACGAGGTGTACTACGCGGGCGTGAACACGCGGCAGGGCACGAACGCCGAGTTCCACGCGGTCGACGAACGGCTCGTGGGGCGGAAGCCCGCGAACCTCTCGATGGCCGAGGCCGCGGCGATGCCGCTCACGACGATCACCGCGTGGGAGTCGCTGTTCGACCGGTTCGCGCTGGACGGGTCGAGCGACGGGACGCTGCTCGCGGTCGCGGCGGCCGGCGGGGTCGGCTCGATCCTCACGCAGCTCGCCCGGGCGCGCACGGGCATCACGGTCATCGGCACCGCGTCGCGGCCCGAGTCGCAGGAGTGGGTGCGGCGTATGGGCGCCCAGCACGTCGTCGACCACCACGGGGACCTCGCCGCAGCCGTGCGCGAGCTCGCGCCGGGCGGCGTGGACCGGGTGTTCACGCCGAGCACGGCCGGGCGCGTGCCGCTGTTCGCCGAGGTGCTGCGCCCGTTCGGCGAGATCGTCGCGATCGACGACCACCCCGACCTCGACCTCCGGGTGCTGAAAGGGAAGAGCATCGCGTGGCACTGGGAGTCGATGTTCACGCGGGGGACGTTCGAGACGCCCGACATGGTCGCACAGCACGAGCTGCTCGACGAGGCGGCGGGCCTGTTCGAGACCGGCACGCTGACCAGCACGCTCACACGCGAGATCGTCGGCATCGACGCGGCCTCGGTGCGCGAGGCGCACCGCATCGTCGCGTCGGGAGCGAGCATCGGCAAGGTGGTGCTGACGCGATAGCGGATGCCTCGGGGTGAGGGTGAGGCGCGGGCCGGGCGGATGTCTCGGGATGAGGCGCGGGGCGGGCGGATGTCTCGGGCGTGTGCCTGTGCCTGTGGAGCGTGCGCGGGCCGTGTCGGCGGCTGCGGCTAGCGTGGACTCGTCGATCAGCCCGGTCGGCGCCGAGACGAAAGGGGCCCGATGTTCCTCCTCGATGGTTCCGTCGTCACGAGCGCGAGCGACCTGAAGAAGGCCTCCGACTGCGAGTTCGCCTTCCTGCGCGAGCTCGACGTGAAGCTCGGGCGCGACACGCGGTTCGAGCCGCTGAACGATGCGATGCTCGAGCGGGCCGGCGCGCTCGGCACCGAGCACGAGCTGCGGGTGCTGGCGCGGTACCGCGAGCAGTTCGGCGACGGCGTGGTCGAGATCGAGCAGCCGAACGTGCGCGACGCCGATGCGGTGGCGTCGGCCGTGGCGCGCACCCTCGAGGCGCTGCTCGCGGGCACGCCCGTGGTGTACCAGGCGACGTTCGCGACCGACGGGTTCATCGGCTTCGCCGACTTCATCGTGCGGCGACCCGACGGCCGCTATCGCGTGCAAGACTCCAAGCTCGCGCGGCATGCGCGGGTCACGGCGCTGCTGCAGCTGGCGGCGTACGCCGAGCAACTCGGCCGTCTCGGCATCGCGGTCGACGACACGGTCGAGCTCCTGCTCGGCGACGGCACGTCGAGCGAGCACCGGCTCGACGACATCACGCCCGTGTACCGGCAGCGCGTCGCGCGGCTCAGGCAGCTCGTCGACGAACGCGTCGCCGACACCGGCCCGGTCGCCTGGGGCGATCCGCGGTACGCACACGACGGCCGCTGCCCGACCTGCGAGCTCGAGGTACAGGCGAACCGCGACGTGCTCCTCGTCGGCAGCCTCAGGGTGACGCAGCGCGAGGCGCTCGCCGAGGCGGGCATCACGACGATCGACGCCCTCGCCGACTCCGAGGGGCCCGTGCCTCACCTCATCGACTCCACGCTCGAGAACCTGCGCGCGCAAGCGCGCCTGCAGCTCGTGGCCGAGGCGCGCGAGCTCGAGGCCGCCGCAGCGGGGCTCCGGCCCGAGGGCGAACCGCCGCTCCCGCCGCCGGTCGAGGTGCGCGACGCCGAGTCGCTCGCGGCGATCCCCGCCCCGAACCCGGGTGATCTGTTCTTCGACTTCGAGGGCGATCCGCTCTACACCGAGGGAGACGCCACGAGCTGGAACCTCGACTACCTCTGGGGCATGGTCGACGACCGCGAGCAGTACACCGCGCTGTGGGCACACTCGTTCGCCGAGGAGCGTGAGGCGCTGCTGCGCTTCCTCGACCTCGTGAAGCTGCGGCGGCAGACCCACCCCGACCTGCACATCTACCACTACGCAAGCTACGAGCGCACGCATCTCGCGTCGATCGCCGCGCGCCACGGCGTCGGCGAGGCCGACGTCGACCAGCTCTTCGCCGACGGCGTGCTCGTCGACCTGTACCCGATCGTCAAGCGCGGGGTGCGGGTGGGCAGCCGTTCGTATTCGATCAAGAAGCTCGAGCCGCTCTACATGGGCGACGAGTTGCGCGAGGCCGACGTGAAGTCGGGTGCCGACTCGATCACCGAGTACGTCCGCGCGCGGCAGCTCGCCGACTCCGGCGGCCACGACGAGGCGATCGAGGCGCAGCGCGTCTTCGACGACCTCGCCGACTACAACCGGTACGACTGCGTGTCGACCCGCCGACTGCGCGACTGGCTTCTCGGCATCGCGCGCCGGGCGGGCGTGGAGCCCGTGCCGGCGGCCTTCCTGCGCGAACGCGCGGCGACCAAGGTCTACGAGCCCACGCCGCTCGCACTTCAGCTGCGCGAGCTCGCGGGGCCGGCGGCGCCAGGCGATGGACGTGACCCCGACCAGGCCGCCCTCGCCCTCTCGGCCGCCGCGATCGACTACCACGATCGTGAGGCCAAGAGCTTCTGGTGGAGCCACTTCCTGCGCACCGACCAGCCGGTGGACTCGTGGGAGGACCACCGCGACGTGCTCATCGTCGACCCGGCACGCTCTGGCATCGTCACGCCGTGGCACGAAGAGCCGCAGTGGAACAACGCCCGCCGCGAGGTGCTGCTCACCGGGCGCATCGCACCGGGCTCGCGGTTCAGCGTCGGCTCCGGCGTGTTCCTGTTCTACGAGCCCGACACACCGGTGCCGGCGTTCACGATGCGACCGGGGCAGCGCCGCGCGGTCGATGCGACCGTCGTCGAGGTGACCGACGAAGGCCTCATCGTCCAAGAGCGCGGCGCCGCCGGAGAGACCTGGTCGGAGCTCCCGATGGCCGTCGGGCCCGGGCGGCCGCCGTCGACCGATGCGCTGCGCGTCGCGATCGCCGAGTGGGCCGCGCCGATCCCGCCGACGTTCCCGGCGCTTCCGGCGAACCCCGCGATGGATGTGCTCCGGCGCGTCCCGCCGCGGCTCGAGGTGCGCTCGTCGATCGAGGGGCCGGCCGACCCGCACGACTACGTCGAGCGCGTGCTCGGCGCGGTGCAGCGGCTCGAGCACTCCTACCTCGCGGTGCAGGGCCCGCCCGGCACCGGCAAGACGTACGTCGCCTCGCACGTGATCGCCCGGCTCGTCGCCGACCACGGGTGGCGTATCGGCGTCGTCGCGCAGTCGCACGCCGTCGTCGAACACGTGCTCGAGGCCGTGGTCGCCGCAGGGCTCGACCCCGAGCTGGTCGGCAAGGCCGTCAAAGACCCGGGTGAGGCCGGGTCGCGCGCGTTCACCGCATTCGCGAAGAAAGACGACCTCGCCCGGTTCATGGCCGAGCGCGGCGAGGGCTACGTCGTCGGCGGCACCGCGTGGGACTTCTGCAACGTCAAGCGCGTGCCGCGCGGCTCGCTCGACCTGCTCGTCATCGACGAGGCCGGGCAGTTCTCGCTGGCCTCGACGATCGCGGTGTCGGTGTCCGCCCGGAACCTGCTGCTGCTGGGCGACCCGCAGCAGTTGCCCCAGGTGAGCGAGGCGCTGCATCCCGAGCCGGTCGACACCTCCGCGCTCGGCTGGGTCGCCGACGGCCACGAGGTGCTGCCGCCCGAGTACGGCGTCTTCCTCGCCGAGAGCCGCCGTATGCACGAGGCCGTTGCGGCACCCGTGTCGCGGCTGGCGTACGAGGGCGAGCTCCGCTCGCACCCCATCGCCGCGGCACGCGACCTCGACGGCATCGAACCGGGTCTGCACGCGATCGCGGTCGAGCACGAGGGCAACGCGACCGCCTCACCCGAGGAGGCGGCCGTCGTCGTCGAGCTCGTCGGCTCGCTGCTCGGGCGCGACTGGTCCGAGGCCGAAGAGACCCCGGCCGGCCTCGAGCGCTGCCCCGCACGGCCGCTCGAACAGCGCGACCTCATCGTGGTGACGCCGTACAACGCCCAGCTCACCACTGTTCGCGAGGCGCTCGACCGGGCCGGTTACCCCGAGGTGCCGGTCGGCACGGTCGACAAGTTCCAGGGCCAAGAAGCCGCCGTCGCGATCGTCTCACTCGCGGCGTCCTCCGCCGCGGCGGCCCCTCGCGGCATCGAGTTCCTGCTCCTCAAGAACCGCCTCAACGTCGCAGTGTCACGCGCTAAGTGGGCGGCGTACCTGCTCTACAGCCCAGGGCTCCTCGATGCGCTGCCGTACCGTCCCGACGGCGTCGCGCAGCTGAGCGCCTTCATCCGCCTCGTCGGCGCGGAGTCGCCCGCGCCGGCCGCCGCGACGGTCTGAGCCGGGCGCCGCTCAGCGCGCGAGCGCGGCCTCGACCGCCTTCTCGACCCGGCGTCGGCGCGTGTCCTCCGCCTGTGCTCCGTCGATCGAGGTGGCGTGGGCTTTCTGTGCGCTCGGCGCCAGCCGTCCGAACCCTTCACGCGCGCCGGCGGCGTCGAGTGCGGCGGCCAAGTCGTCCGGCAGCTCGACCGTACGCGGCTGAGTGTCGAGCTCGAGGTCGACCACGATGGCGTCGCCCCCCGCGAGTCCGGTCGCCGCACGCTTGTCAGCGCTGAACGGGATGAGGAACCGGCCGCCCATCGGTGCCACGGTGCTGCGGTACTCGAAGCCGTTGACGTTCACCACCACGGGCGGCCGCTTCCCAGCGCCGAGCGCCTCGACCAACTCGGGAGGCACTTCGATGCCGGTGTTGTTGCCGTCGAGGAAGAGTTCCGTTTCGAAGCGCATGTTCGTGAGTCTGCCACCGGGCGCACAGCCTGGGAATACCGCGCAGGGTTTGCGCGTAGTTTAGTGGCATGAACTCAGCTGCCTCCGACCTGAACCCTGCCCGCATCACGATGTACGGCGCCGAGTGGTGCAGCGACTGCCGCCGCTCGAAGGCCCTGCTCGACCGGCGAGGCGTCGACTACGACTACGTCGACCTCGAGGTCGTCGCCGACGGCGCCGACCGGGCCAAGGCCATCTCGGGCCGCACCCAGATCCCCGTCGTGGTCTTCCCCGACGGCACCCACTTCACCGAGCCGACCGACGCCGAGCTCGCCGAGAAGCTCGACGCCGAAGCCGCCGCGTAAGCGCAGCCCCCCGGCCGCGCGGCCCGCTGGGCACGGCGCAGCCGCGAAGCATCCGCTCGCCTCGGCTGACCCAGCCTGCCCGATCGCCGCGC